>JAFSUE010000172.1 GCA_017445435.1 Selenomonadaceae bacterium
TTGCCCAATACCTGGCGCAAATGCCGCGTTGAGCGCGTTAATCTGTTCGGCTCTCGACACGACAAAATTTACTTTCGCAGGATTTTTGCCGAAGACTGCTAAAAATCGGCGTGAAGTTTTGGCGGAATTGTCGACGCATACAGAAACGCTAATTTTTTATGAAGCGCCGCACCGTCTGCAAAAAACTTTAGATGAAATGCTTGAAGTTTTCGGCAATCGTCACGTCGTACTTGCTCGCGAATTGACGAAGTTGCACGAAGAATTTTTACGCGGTGAACTTGCTGACCTTGCTAAAAATTTAGATGAACCTGTCGGCGAATTTGTCATTGTTGTTGAAGGTAAAAAAAATTTCGACGAAGTTCAAACTTCTACTGAAAATTTTCTCGACGTTTATGAAAATTTAATCGCGCAGGGACTTGATAAAAAATCTGCCATTCGCGAAGTTGCTAAAAAATTTAATCTAAGCCGCCGTGACGTTTATAATGCTGTAGTCAATGAAAAAAATTTAAATACGTGATCGAAATAAACTTCTGGATTGGTACGTTTAGCGTCAGCGTGTCCAGCGCCTTCGACGGTAAATTTTTCTTTTACAGCTGAATTTGTCGCCTCAAAAAGTCTATTCATCATTTCGTAGGGAACAAGTTTATCTGCGTCGCCGTGTATAAATAAAATCGGCACGGTAATTTTCGGTACGCTGTCAATCGGCGCGGCTTCGGAAATTGCAACGCCGGTTTTTATTTTGCTTACAACGTCGACAATCGGCATTATCGGAAATTCCGGCAAGCCAAAAATTTTATCCAACTGCGCGGTGAACATTTCATAAGCGCTAGTGTAGCCGCAATCTTCGACGACTGCAACTAAATTTTTCGGTTCAAGCGCCGCCGCCATCATAACGGTAGCCGCACCCATTGATACGCCGTGCAAAATAATTTTAGCTTGCGGATCACGTTCAACAATTTTTTCAGCCCAAAGTACAACATCATGACTTTCAAGAGCGCCCATTGTCAAATAAATTCCTTCGCTAGTGCCGCAACCTCGCAAGTCTGGCGTCAAAACGTTGTAGCCACGTCGTAAATATTCTTCGGCGTAGTCATTGGCGAAAGTTTGATCTCTGCCGTAACCGTGAACTAAAATTGCCCAGTCGTGACTTTCCCGCGCAGGTTTATAATACGTAGCGTGAAGTTTAAAGCCGTCAGCTGAAGTTATCGTCCAAATTTCACTTGGAAAGTTCGGCGTTGGCGGCGCTTTTAAATTTGGGTCAGCGATATTTGCTGTAGCTGGTGGCGGCGCTTTCAAGGCGAAGTTCACAAAATAATTTCCTACGAAGTATCCCGCGCCAATTAAAATTATCAGCACGGCGCAAATTGCTATTAAAATTTTTTTCAACGCCAATCCCTCCAACAAAAAAAACTCCTACGTCAGGAGTTGAGATTTTTATTTTCAAAAAAATGGTCGGGTTGACAGGATTTGAACCTGCGACCCTCGCGTCCCGAACACGATGCGCTACCAAACTGCGCTACAACCCGAAGTTACGCGGACAATTATAACAGCCGCCGCCTTAAAATGCAAGCTTAAATTTGAAAATCTTACGTTGTAAAAAAATTTTTTAATGCGTCAACAAGACCGTCAATCGTAAATTCGCTGGCAATAATATCAGCGTCGACGCCAAAATTTTTTAAAGTCTGCGCGGTTATCGGACCAATAGCGGCAGTTTTCGTCTTCGATAAAATTTCTGCGCCAAGTGCCTTTACAAAATTTTCAACAGTTGATGAACTTGTAAACGTCACGCAGTCAATTTTCCCAGCGTCAAACAAATTTTTAATTTCGGCAGCATTTTCAACGGCAGAAATAGTTTTGTACGCGGGCGCAACCGTCACATCTGCGCCCAAATTTTTAAGTTCGGCAGGTAAAATGTCACGGGCAATTTCAGCGCGGACGATTAAAATATTTTTCGGCGAAAGATTTTTAAACGAATCGATTAAACTTTCTGCGCGAAATTCTTTAGGAATTAAATCAGCGCTAATGCCGTAGTGTGAAAGTTTTTCAGCAGTCGCCGTACCAATCGCCGCAATTTTCGCCGTAGCAAATGCGCGGGCGTCAAGCTTAAAATTTTTCAGCCGTTCAAAAAATTTTTCAACGCCGTTTGCACTTGTAAAAATTATCCAGTCGTACGAATTTAAAATTTTTATAGCCGCGTCCAATTTTGAAAAGTTATCAGTTGGCGCGGTAATTTTTATTGTAGGAAATTCAACGACTTCAGCGCCGAGACTTTCTAACTTTGTCGTAAGTTTTGACGCTTGAGACCTAGCGCGTGTATTTAAAATTTTTTTGCCGAACAAAATTTTATTGTCGAACCAATTCAAACTTTCGCGCAGGTTTACAACTTCGCCGACGATAAAAATTGCTGGCGGCTGAAAATTTTTAGCGGCAACATCAGCGGCGGCACGTTCAAGCGTCGTCACTAAAACTTCCTGTGAAAATTTTGTACCGTTACGAATCACGGCGGCAGGCGTATCTTTAGCGCGTCCGTACTGAATCAGCTTCGCGGCAATAATCGGCAAGTTTGAAATGCCCATTAAAAAAATCAGCGTATCAACGGCAGTAGCTAAATTTTTCCAGTTGATAGACGATTCAGCCTTTGTAGGGTCTTCGTGACCAGTGACGACGGCAAATGAAGTTGCAATACCGCGATGAGTTACAGGGATTCCCGCGTAAGCTGGCACGGCAACGGCACTTGTCACGCCAGAAATTATTTCAAAGTCAAGCTGATTTTCGCGCAGGTACAATGCCTCTTCGCCGCCACGTCCAAATACGAATGGGTCGCCGCCTTTCAACCGTACGACGATTTTATTTTTTCTGCCTTCGTCGACAAGTACGCGGTTAATTTCATCTTGCGTTGAGGAATGATGACCAGCCGACTTGCCGACGTAAATTTTTTTAGCATTGGGCGCGTAGTTCAAAATTTTTTCGTCCAAAAGTCTATCATAAATTACAACGTCCGCAATTTCCAAAACTTCACGCGCTTTAACAGTCAACAATCCAACATCGCCTGCACCTGCGCCGACTAAGTAAACCATTTCGTCACCTCAATGTTAGCTTGTAGTTAGTAGTTAGTAGTCAGTAGTTAGTAGTTAGTAATTTTTCATTCCTAATTAAATTTTATTCGTATCTTAAAGCGTCGATTGGATCAAGTCTTGCCGCCTTCCGCGCAGGTAACATACCAAAAAATATTCCTACGAAAAGCGAAAATCCAAAACTTGCCACGATACTAGCACTGCTGATAACCGTTGTGAAGTTGCCAAATTCTGAAATTCCTTTCGCAACGCCAATTCCAATTCCAATTCCGATTATCCCGCCTAAAATGCTAATCATCGTTGATTCAATCAAAAATTGTAGCATAATGCTATTGTACGTCGCACCAATCGCCTTTCTTATGCCAATTTCCCGCGTCCGCTCCGTCACGCTAACCATCATAATATTCATAATGCCAATGCCGCCGACAACTAAGGAAATGCCCGCGATTGAGCCTAGCAATAAAGTTATCATTGTCGTTGTTTGCGTCATTGTCTCCATTAAACTTGTCATATTCCTAACGTTAAAATCGTCGTCATTGCCTTCGCGGATTCTGTGACGTTGGCGCAAAAGTTTTTCGATATTTGCTTGTACTTCGTCCATTTTATCTTGGCTGGAAACTTGCACATTGATACTGCGAACGTAAGTTATGCCCATCAATCTTTCCTGCGCGGTAGTAAGCGGAATTAGTACAACGTCATCTTGATCTTGTCCGCCAGTAGATTGACCTTTGCTAGCCAAAAGCCCTATAACAGTGTAAGGCGCATTGCCGATACGAATTTTTTTACCGACGGGATTAACCGAGTTGAAAAGATTCGCCGCGACAGTTGGACCGATTATCGCGACGCGGTTTCTAACTTCAACGTCATGTTCTGTAAAAAAAATTCCGCTCTGCATTGTAAGAGATTGAATTGCCACGTATTCAGGGATAACGCCCGTGACAGTTGTATTCCAGTTTTCATGACCGTACACAACTTGATAGGAGCCTTGAACAGTTGGGGAAACGTAGTCAACATTTTTAACGCGGTCTTTAATCGCCTTTGCGTCGTCGTAAACTAAAGTTGTGATTGAACCTGCCGCGCCACGTACACCGCCGCGATTGGAACTACCCGCCATGACGATTAACATATTTGAGCCGAGCCGAGAAATTGAATTGACGACGTTACTGCGGACGCCCATTCCAACGCTAACCATTGCAATGACTGCCGCCACGCCAATTATTATTCCCAGCATCGTTAAAACTGTGCGTAATTTGTTAGCGACGAGTGACAACGCCGCCATTTTTATTAATTCCGTGAAAAGCATTTTCTTATTATCAGTATCATATAGTCAAAAACTATTTGGATTCTTGAGTATTGGCAGAATTAGCGATCATATCAACTGGTTTATTAAAAGGCATGGCGTGTATCCAATTAAATAAAAACGCTGGATAAAAATAATTTTCACCAAAATATTTTTTAAAGATATTGTCAACTTCACGCCAAATTTCAGGAGTAATACCATTTTGATAATATTTTGAAGCAAAAACGAAAAA
>JAFSUE010000173.1 GCA_017445435.1 Selenomonadaceae bacterium
CTGCCCTGTAATTATTTATACGCTTGCGGCTTTTCAAAATCATCCCGAAATTGACGCTATCGCCGTCGTATGCCTTGAAGGCTGGGAAAATGTTTTGAAAGCTTACGCTAAACAATTCGGAATTACAAAATTAAAATATATTATTGCTGGCGGAAAAAATGGTCATGAATCTGCGCAGAATGGCGTTTATGAACTGGAAAAACACTACAACGCTGATGACATAGTTTTGATTCACGACGGTAACCGTCCTTTAGTTTCGGCTGACATTATTTCCAACTGTATAGTCACGATAACGAAGTACGGCGATTGCGCAACGCCTGTTATTAACTGTACCGAAGCGATGATGCAAACGAAAGACGGCGTAACGTCTTCTTCAACTTATCCGCGTGATAATCTTAGACGCGGACAAACTCCCAACGGTTTCTTCCTTAAAACGATTTGTGATCTTTATCGTAACGCTACAAAAGCGGGCATTGATGATTCACGCGGTCCAAGTTTGCTTATGATGCAAATGGGGCAACCTATTCATCTTTTCGCTGGCTCGGAAAAGAATTTTAAAATTACAACAATAGAAGACATAGAAATTTTTCAATCATTATTGGAGGTCCAAAAACCTAAATGGCTTAGATAAATGAACCTCCAATTATAGGAGGTGAATTGCGGTTATTTAGCCGCAACATTTATGAGTAACATAGCCCTGATATTGGCTGGTGGAAGTGGTGCAAGAATGCATCAAGATATTCCAAAACAATTTTTGACGATAAACGAACGTCCGATAATTATTTATACGTTGGAAACTTTTCAGCGTCACCCTGAAATTGATTCTATTTCCGTTGTTTGTCTTGACGGTTGGGAAAATGTTTTAAAAGCTTATGCCGAACAGTTTAATATAACTAAACTTGAATTTGTCATCAAAGGCGGCGACACTGGGCAAGCGTCTATTAGAAATGGCGTTTACGAATTGGCTAAACATTATGATGATGACGATATTGTTTTAATTCACGACGGAATACGCCCTATGGTTTCCGCTGAAATTATTTCAGATTGTATCGTTACTACAAGAAAATATGGTTGTGCACACCCAGTTAGCCCTTGCACTTCAGCGATGATTGAAACAAAAGACGGACTTACTGCTAACAGTCATTATCCGCGTGATAATATAAAAATTGGACAATCGCCTGTTGGTTTTAGGTTGAAAAAAATTTGTGACGTACAAAGACGCGCTTTAGAAGTTGGCATAACAAATTCGATTGGTCCAGGCATTTTAATGATGGAACTGGGCGAAACGATTCATCTTTGTATGGGGTCAGAAAAGAATATCAAAATTACTACCGTTGAAGATATTGAGATTTTTAAAGCGCTTCTTATGTCGAAAAAAACTGATTGGCTTAAATAAATTACGACGGCTAATTTTTTTTGAAAGGAGATGAAACAAATGATTAACGACGCGCTTTTCTATCAGCCATATGAAATTATCGGTGGTGAAAAAATTATGTCGGCAATGGCTTATCTTAATCACAGTGGAATTATAATGAATTTGGGTAACAAAATTTTTAATTACGTCGTAGCTAATAAATGTGGCTACGTTTTCACCGATGATGTTGACGTCCACTTTCCCGATGGCAATCTTTTCAGACCCGATTTAACAGTTATTACTGCGGAAAATAAAAAAATCTTGAATTGGAAAGGCGCAATTAACGGCGTACCAGATATGGTTGTCGAAGTCCTTTCACGCTCCACTAAAAAAAATGACTTAACCATAAAAAAAGATATTTATGAATCAAACGGCGTCAAGGAATATTGGATTGTCGATCCGTGGGCTAAAAGTGTTACAGTTTATATTTTGCGTGACGGAAAATTTGAATTTGAACACGAATATTTTAAATGTGACGCCGATGAATGGGCTAGCTTTGACGACGAAGAAAAAGCCGCCTATAAATCTGAAATCAAAGTTTCAATCTTCGACGACTTATTCATTAAGGTTGACGATATTTTTTCTTGGGGCTATGACTTTTGAGTTTAGGTGAAAAAAATGTATATTAATCACGAAATTTATAAAGCTGACGTTTTAGCGGCGGCAAATGAAAATTTAGCATGGGAAAAGCTTTCTGGAAAAAGTTTACTTTTAACTGGCGCAACTGGTCTTATCGGTACGATGATTGTTGATGTGCTGATGAAAAAAAATCGTGACGAAAATTTAAACGTGAAAATTTACGCGGCAGGACGTAATGAAAAAATTGCCGCGCAGAGATTCGCTGATTATATTAGCGACAAAAATTTTCAGTTCGTCCAAATGAATGTCAATGAACCTATCGCGCAAGATTTTTCCGTCGACTATATCATACACGCCGCCAGCAATACGCATCCTGTTTTGTACTCAACTGATCCTGTTGGTACAATGATGGCAAATTTTTTAGGCACGTACAATTTGCTTGAGTACGGCGTAAAATCTAAAATTAAAAGATTTTTATTTCTGTCGTCCGTCGAAATTTACGGTAAAGCTTTAAACGCCAATGATGACTTTGACGAAAAATATTGTGGCTACATTGACTGTAACACCACCCGCGCAGGTTACAATGAAAGTAAGCGTGCAGGTGAAACGCTTTGTAATGCGTACATTAGCCAACACGGTATCGACGCTGTAATTGCGCGTCCGTGTAGAATTTATGGCGCGACGCTTAGACTTGATAATAGTAGCGTCTTGTATCAATTTATGTTGAACGGCGTACGCGGTGAAAATATTATTCTTAAAAGCGCTGGGCAACAAAAATTTTCCTTTTGCTATGTTGCTGACTGCGTGACAGGAATTTTTTATACGCTTTTAAACGGACAATGCGGCGAAGCCTATAACATTGCCGATTCAGGAGAAATTTTGACGCTGGGAGAAATTGCAAAATATATCGGCGAAATTTGCGGGACGAAAGTTATTTTTGAATTGCCAGATGAAATTCAAGCTCGCGGCTTTTCAAATGCAGTTCGCGCCGTCCTCACCAATGACAAACTGCGCGGACTCGGTTGGACGCCGAAGGATGACACGCGCTCTGGCGTAAAGAAAACTATTGAGATTGTAAAGACGTTAATTTAAGCGATCGTTTGAATAAATTTAAATCAAAAATTAGTCGAATGTCAACGGCTTATTTTTTTGCAAATTTATAATTACGGCGTAGGAATTTCATCAAGCGTAATTTTGCCAAGTTTACCTGCGCGGAACTCTGATAGAATCATTTTAACGGCTTTATCAACGTCAAGTACGCCGCCTTTACGAATGCAGCCGCGTTTCATTCCGATTTTTTCTAAAAGTTCTTGTCCAGTTGTGGGTAACGGTTCGGAAATTTTGTAACGTTCACAAATGCCCGCAGAATTTTTTTTCGCCAAAAATTCAAGTAGCAAATGCGTTATCGGTTCAAGGTCATGAACTTCATCGCTAATTGCGTAAGTCCAAACTAATTTCAATGCAACGTCTTGATCTTCAAACTTCGGCGGCAAAATTCCAGGCGTGTCTAAAAGTAAAAGACCGTCAGCAATTTTAATCCACTGCTTAGCACGTGTAACGCCAGGTCGATTTTCAATTTTCGTATGGTTGACGCCAGCAAGCCGATTTATCAATGAAGATTTGCCAGCGTTCGGAATGCCGATAACCATAGCGCGGGCGGCTCGTGGTTTTGCGCCGTATTTAACAAGTTTGTGAGTATTTTTTTCAGCTAAACTTTTCGCCTCCGCGATTAACTTTTTAATGCCCGTACCTTGTACCGCGTCTACGGCAACGGCGGAAATATTTTCGTCTTGAAATTTTTTCAGCCAAAGTTTTGTATCTTCGACGGACGCCAAGTCAGATTTCGCCAGCACAATAAGTTTAGGTTTATCGCCCAAAAGATTTTGCAAGTTTGGATTTTGACTGCTAAGCGGTATTCGCGCGTCTAAAACTTCTATAACCAAGTCGACCAGCTTTAAATTTTCTTCAATTAGTCGCTCGGCTTTCTTCATATGACCTGGAAACCATTGCAAAGTTTCAGCTAACTTTTCATTCAAATTTAATCACGCCTTTTAAAAGAATTTCTAAGATTTTATTGACGGAAAATTTGTTCTCTGCTAAAATTTATTTGATGATTCATTGTCATCACCTCAAAAAAGAAAAAGAGTCAGTCGGTGCTGGAACGTCGGCTACCTCTCAAAGTTTAAAATGTTACAGAAAGATAGCCGCCGTACGAGGGCGGCTTTTCTACGTTAGTCCTTAAAGAACACGGCGTAGACAATGGCGACGGTTTGAATTACCGTACAAATGATGTCGATAATATCCATAGCCATCACCTCCCCACGAATGTGAGAGGTAAGCCGACTCACCGTCTGACTTGAAAAAATTATAGCAATTTAATTTTTTTCAGTCAATGTTGATAAGAAATTAAAAATCATCCAAAAAATTTAGCGGTGTACATTTTAAATTTTATTTGTACGCCGCTTTTTGATTTAAAAAATTTTTACCTAGTTAATATCCTCAAACGGAATTTCACTTTCCATTCCAAAATTCACGTCGTCGATAACGACATCTTCATCATCTTCAATTTTGAAAAAGTCGCCGTCATCCTGCAACATCCACGTTTCATTAGCGGCGGCAGAATTTTTGAGGACGCATTCAACGTTTTTGCTATCGCTAGTGTAATAAAATTTTTCCGCATCTTCGCGCGAAAGTCCACTTTGAACTTTGCGGCTGATTAAACGTTCTTTCAACATTTCTGGACGCGCCTTGATAAAAACGGTGTAGTCAGCTAAGACGCGAATATTTGTCCAGCGCGGATCTTTCAGCAACAAATAATTTCCTTCCAGCAAAATTATATCGTCCTCAACGCTTAAAACGTCATGCACAACATCATGAATCATTCTATCGTAAATGTGCCAGTCTGTACCTTCTTGGCGAACTTCGCGCAATTTCGTCTGCAAAGTGTCAACGTCGAAAGTTTCAGGCGCACCTTTAATATCATTGAGCAAAATTTCTTGACCGTCTTTAATAATTTTATTCGCCTTGAGATAATCGGCGGGATAGTGGAAACCGTCCATACCAAGCGCACGTACAGGCGAAATTTCAATATCTTCACGGCTAAGTTGCTCTAAAAATTGTACAAGCGTCGTTTTACCAGCGGCAGGCGGCGCGGCGATAAACGCTACAACTTTTCTGTCGGTGACTTCGCGCAGTTCACTAAGTTTAAGCAAAAACGGCTTGAAAATTTTTTCAATCGCACCTTTGCTGAATCGAACTTCCTGCGGCAAACCGTTAATATCCATTTTATAATTTTTCCAAATTTTATTTTCGTTCATTTTAATCCTCCTCGCGCGGCATTTTACTATTTTTTAAGAAATTTTTCAATGGCGGCGGATTACGTCAAAATTTAATTTGCAATAAGCCGTGAAAAATTATAAAATCGTAAAAAAATTTTAGGAGGCAGTCAAGAAAATATTATGCTTGATATGAAGTTTGTACGCGACAATCTCGACGTTGTACGCGCTATGTTGAAAAATCGTAACAATTCTTTGAACTTGGACGGCTTTGCAGAGCTTGAAAAAAAGCGCCGCGATATTTTGAATGAAGCTGACGCGCTTAAAAATCAAAAAAATTCTACGTCTAAAAAAATTGGTGAACTTAGAAAAGCTGGCGAAGATACGGAAAAAATTTCTGCTGAAGTTCGCGAACTCGGCAAAAAAATTTCTGCGCTTGACGGTGAACTGCGCGAAGTTGAAGAAAGTTTGCGTGAAATTTTGTTGAGCATACCAAATATGCCAGCTGACGACGTACCGATTGGCGTTGACGATACGCAGAACCCTGAAATTAGACGTTGGGGAACGCCGCGCCAATTTGACTTTGAACCAAAAGCGCATTGGGATATTGGGGACGCGCTGAAAATTTTGGATTTTGATAGAGCGTCGAAAGTTACAGGCGCACGCTTTACATTTTATCGCGGCTTAGGGGCTAGATTGGAACGCGCTTGCATAAATTTTATGATGGACTTGCACGCCAATAAGCACGGCTACACTGAAATGTTAGCGCCGTATATCGTCAACAAAAATAGTATGATTGGCACGGGACAACTTCCAAAATTCGCGGAGGATATGTTCAAGCTTGAAGGTATGGACTACTACCTTGTACCAACGGCGGAAGTTCCTACGACGAATTATCATCGTGATGAAATTTTATCAGCTGAAAATTTGCCTGAATATTTCAGTTGCTACACTGCCTGTTTCCGCGCAGATTCTGGCGCCGCGGGTAGTGACACTCGCGGCTTGATTCGTCATCACCAATTCAATAAAGTTGAGCTGATTAAATTCACTAAGCCTGAAGAATCATGGGCGGAACTTGAAAGTATGGTTGCGGCGGCTGAAGACGTGCTGAAAATTTTAGAAATTCCCTACCGCGTCGTCTTACTTTGCACTGGCGATATGAGTTTCACTTCCGCTAAAACTTATGACATTGAAGTTTGGATGCCCGCGCAGAATAAGTACCGCGAAATTTCTTCCTGCTCCAACTGTACCGATTACCAAGCGCGTCGTGCTAACATTAAATTCAAGCGCGATAATAAGTCTAAGCCTGAATTTGTTCATACGCTGAATGGCTCGGGAATTGCTGTCGGACGTACCGTCGCCGCGATTTTAGAAAATTATCAGCAGGCGGACGGCACTGTTACAATTCCTAAGGCGCTTATCCCTTACATGGGCGTTGAAAAAATTAGTTAATATTTGTTAGACGGTATTGAATAAATAAATGGTAAAAAATTCAACGTAGAAAAAATAAAGGAAATTACGCGGCATTTCAGCGCCCTGCGGAGTTAGACGCGTGGGAACACAAGGACGCGGTGAAATATTTTTATTACTGAAAAGTAAACCGCGAGCGCGCAAATGCCGCTATGTTTTCTTTGCTACTTTCTTTTGCGCCAAAAGAAAGTAGTTTAAAAAATAAAAATCATACTTAATCGGCACACCTTAATGTTTGTTAGTTGATAACTTTAAAAAAATTTTCCTTGCTGAATTGGCGGGGAAGTTTATTGTTGAAATTTTAAATGCTCAATAGTAAAATGTTGAAAAATTTTTATGATTTGTGAAGTGGTTAAAAAATTTAGAATGGAGAGAAAATCTTAATGAGCGATGAAATTAAAGGCAAAGTCCTAATAGTGGCGGTAGTGATAATTGCGGCGCTAATCGGTGGCGGCATTGGCGCTTATTTTTTCAGTAAAAATTCTAGCGATACTCCACCTGCGCCAACTGCTAAACCTACGCCGCAAGCGTCAACTGATTTAAGCTTGAATGGAATTGATGTCGGCATTGACTTTGATAAACTTCAAGAAATTTTAGGTCAAGCAACTTCATCTGAAAATATGGGCGGGTACGAAATTTTTAGATACGATAATCTCAAGGTTGAAGTTCGCAATAATAAAGTTAGCGCAATTATGACTGATTCGCCAAATGTTAAAACGTCGCGCGGAATTCAAGTAGGCTCGTCGTACAGTGATATTGTTTCTGCTTACGGCACGAACTCCCAAAATCATTTGGATAAGCTGATGACTTACGAATACTCCCTGCCCGCGTTGAATAATCAAGAAGGCACATTGACATTTTCTGTTGACGGCTCACACCTTAACGATCAAGTTGTCAATATTAGCGTCCGTTTAATTCAAAATAATCGCAACGATAACGATGAAGGCACTGAACAAGCTAAACTGGCATTGCACAGATTTTTAAACGCCCTTGCTAGAAAAGATTTTGACAAAGCATATGACAATATGCTGACTATGAATTACAAGTCGACCGTGAATAAAGAAACCTTTGTTCGTGTTGCTGAACAGCTAACGTCACTTGATTTTAATGACAATTTCAACGTCATTTCGGCTAAACCAAATTCCGTAGTTTTGGGATTTGAGGCGGGCGCTAGAAAAAAATTAGAACCGTCTGGAACTTTGTATACGCCCTGGACAGGTGAAATAGAAATGGTCAATGAAAGTAACATCTGGAAAATTAATGTAGTTAAAGCCGAAAGAGGACAGAGCATTAAAGAAAAATAAATTTTAAAGTTCGTTAGATTGTTTAAAAATTTTGTCCCCTTTAATGGGGAAATTTTTTTTTGAAAAAATTTTTTGTTACGGTAGGAAAAAAATTTTTTTCATTGAAATTTTCAGTATTGAATAGTAAAATGATTTTAAATTTGTACGAATTAATATTTAAGCGCAAAAGTTTTTCGACAACGGAGAGAGGGTGTTATTTTGGAAAAATCTACTGTTATAGGGATTTTTGCAGGACTCATTTCGGTTTTTGTAGGCATGATCATAAAAGGCGCACCGCTTTCATCAATGGCAAACCCTGCGGCGTTCTTAATAATCATTGGCGGAACTTTTTCGTGTCTGCTCAATGCTTTTCCTATGGAGACAGTTAAAAAATTGCCGCAACTTTTCAAACTTTTGTTTCGTGCAGAAGACACTGGCAGTAAAGGCGAACTTGTACAGAAATTTATAGAGTTGTCACAAGTTGCGCGTCGTGAAGGAATATTGGCGCTTGAAAGTCGTGTTGGCGAAATTGAAGATCCATTTTTCCGCAACGGTTTAGGAATGGTCATTGACGGTATGGACCCTGATTTTGTAAGTGACGTTTTGGACGCTGAACTTGCTGTAATGGAAGAGCGGCATTCAGAGGCACGCTCGATTTTGACGCAAGCTGGAACTTATGCACCGACGCTGGGCGTTTTAGGCGCGGTCGTTGGACTTATCGCGGCACTTGCTGACTTAAGCGACGTTAATAAACTTGGTCACGCTATCTCCGCCGCGTTCATCGCAACGATTCTCGGCATTTTTACTGGTTACGTTATCTGGTTGCCATTTGCAAATAAATTGAAAGTAAAATCTGCAAATGAAATTGGCTACAAACGAATGATTATCGAAGGCATTCTTTCACTGCAAGCTGGCGATTCACCTACGGCGATTGAAGCTAAGTTAATGGTATTCATTCCGCAAAAAGAACGTGAAGCTATCAAAGGCGCTGAAGGCGAATAATTTTTAAAACTACTAACTACTGACTACTTACTACTCACTAATATAAAAGGAAGTGAAATAGTTGGCGAAGAAAAAGCGCGGAAAAAAACATGAAGAAGAAGCCAGCGAAGCTTGGTTATTGCCGTATTCAGACTTGATGACTTTGCTTTTGGCATTATTTATAGCGTTGTTTGCAATTTCGCAGACAGACCAAACTAAATTGGTAGCGTTGGCGCAAGCATTTACAGCGGCTTTTAATATGGGCGGACCTTCAATCTTTGAGGGCGGCGGTCCAAATATGAGTATGCAACGTGACGTTGCGTCGTCCGAAGATGCTGGCAATGATGCGTACATTCAAGAAAATCAAAGTTTAGAAAATTTGAAGGAACAGTTGGACAATTATATTGAACAGAATGAATTGCAAGAGGAACTTTCCACGCAAATGGAAGAAGAAGGCTTGATGATTCGCATTAAAGAAAAAGCGTTGTTTCCATCAGGTTCAGCTGAACTTGTTGAAGAATCACAACGTATTGGACCGATTGTCGCGGGACTTTTAGCGGCAGTTCCCGAGCGCGTTTTAATTTCAGGACACACCGACACAGATCCGATTAATACTCCGCAATTTCCGTCCAACTGGGAATTAAGTTCAGTACGCGCCATGACTTTTATGAAGTACTTGCTGTCGATTAACGCAAATTTAAATCCAGCTAGATTTTCAGCGATTGGCTACGGCGAATACAGACCGATTGCGCCGAATGATACGCCAGAAAATAAACAGAAAAATCGTCGTGTCGAAATTTTAATTGCGCGTACACTTTCATTTAATCCGAATGAAGGCTTTCACTCACAAAGTGACGTTGACTTAGTTGCAAAATAAATTTTAGCTTGCACTACTAACTACTGACTACTTACTACTCACTAAAAAAATGATTATTGGAATTGGTAACGACATAATAGAAATTAAACGTGTAGGACGCGCTGTTGACAGTGAACATTTTAAACAGCGCGTCTTCACTGACACAGAAATAAATTATTGCGAAAATCGCGGACAACGTGCCGCCGCCTCCTACGCCGCTAGATTTGCCGCTAAAGAGGCTTTTTTCAAGGCATTAGGTACTGGCATTTTCACCGCGTTAAAGGAAGTCGAAGTTGTAAACAATCTGCGCGGACAACCAGAAATTTTTTTGTGTGGCGACGCGAAAAATTTAGCACAAGAAATTGGCGTCGACAAAATTTTTTTATCGCTTAGTCATTCCATTGATTACGCTACGGCTACTGTTGTACTTGAAAAAAATTAAATGCCGCTGAAAATTTTTAGACGCTGTCTTTATCAAAATTTTAAATAAAAAAACTCGGAAAACGACCGAGTATTTTTTTGTTAAAAAATTTTATAAAAGTTTGAAGGTAAATTTTCATATTTGGCAAATTAAGAAGGCGTTAAAGATTTTCTGAAATTCACGCGGGCAAGAAATTTTTCAACGTCATAGTTTACTACAAGTTCAGCTGGAAAATTGTTTTCGCGTAAAATTTCTTGTGAATTTGTATGGTTACCAACGTCGAAGTCAATATGCGCGTCACTTCCCATAATAATTTCAGCGCCAAATTTTTTACAGGCGGCAAGCATCAATCTAGCATTTTCGCGCGAACCTACACGGTAGCCTTTGGGATCGTACGAATTGTTATTGACTTCCAGCAAAACTTTATTGTCGACAGCCGCTTTAGCAAGTTTATCGAAATCGACAGGATAACGCGGATTGTCAGGATGACCGATTATCACGACGTGAGGATTGCGCATTGCCCCGATTAACGCCGCAGTATTTTCCTCCACGTTGCCAGATTCAATGCAGGGATTGTGCAAGCTTGCAATGGCATAGTCAAGCCCATTTAATGCCCGCGCAGATAAATCTGTACTGCCGCAATAATCGATAATGTTCAGTTCAGCGCCCATAATCAATTTAATTCCATAAGCGTCACGCGGAATTACATGGAAGTTTAAAAAATAATATTCGTGAGCGCTACCAGGCATATGTGGCGCGTGATCAGAAATGCCAACAAGTTCCAAGCCTTTAGCCTTCGCCATTGAAATATTTTCGCGTAATGTGCTGTATGCGTGACCGCTAGCCGTAGTGTGCGTGTGTACGTCAAGTAAATCTTTCAATTTATCAACTCCTTAATTGCTTAAAATTTATTCTATCATAAAAAGTTAGTAGTGAGTAGTTAGTAGTGAGTAGTTATCCTAAAAGCTAATATAACATCAAGGTAGGGAAATATGCAAAACTTTACACCAAACTTTTTTGAAAAAATTTTCCACTCGTTGGACACCAACGCCGTTTTAATGCGCGTAGAACCAGACGGAAAATATTTCCCCATTTGGTGCTCGAAAGAATTTCTTGAAATGATTGAGGGTACTGCCGAAGAGTTCATCGCTATGGAAAGCGGCGGCGCTATGAATAGCATTCATCCTGACGACCGCAAGGAAGTTGCTTACCTTTTCCAAAATCACGTTACGCGAAACGGCACTAACAGCTTAAACATTCGCAAGCGTACTGTTAAAGGAAAATGGCTTTGGGTCAACGTCCATTATTCTTTCGTCGAAGAAGGCGGCATTTGGTACGCGTACTGCTTGTACTTTGACATTACCGCGCTTAAAGAAAGTGAACGTCAAGCCAAAAATATGTATGAAGGCATTCGCAATGAGCTTGAAAATATTTCTGCCGACAGTTTAATTTCCCTGCGCTTAAATTTGACTCAAGGCATTGTTGAAGATTGCAGAGGGCACGGCTTGTACGCAGTCGACGTGCGCGGAATGAAAATTTCTGATAACTTTGATAAGCGCGTAGAAAATTTTCCGCTTGAACGTGACAAACGCCGCTTTAAAAGAAATTTCAGCACGGCTAAACTTTTATCTGCCTACCAAAATGGAATTACAAATTTATCTGACGTTTTCTTCTGCAAACTTGCCAATGGTCAAAAATGTTTCGTTGACTACAACGTTACACTTAGCAAAAATCCTACGACTGGCGATATAATGGCGTTTACTACCGAGCGCGAATGCAATAACGAAATGGTAAACGACGCCATTTTACACAAGGCACTTGTCGAACAGTACGACATGATAACGTACATTATCGACGGTAACTACGGCGTAGTTATCGGCGACGCGAAAAGAATTGCACGCGGCAGTATTTTCCCGAAAAAGAAAGTTGGTAGCTATACTCAATACGTTGAAGAGCAAGTCAAGCCCGTTTTGTACGGTACTGACAGTGAACAGAAAAAAGCGCTTGAACTTTTAAATTTGAAAAGAATTGAACGCTCCCTTGAACGTAGCGAACCTTATGAAGTTAATATCGCTTGTAAGATTGACGGCGAAATTTTTTATAAACGTTTCGTCTTCTACGTCGTCAACAAAGAGGCGAAATTTTATATTCTGTTGAAGTCTGATACCACTGAACTTCAGCGCGAACAACTTACGCGCAATGCCCAACTTAAAACGGCGCTTGACAATGCGAATCAAGCTAACGTTGCTAAGACGGCGTTTCTTTCCAGCATGAGCCACGAGATGCGGACGCCTATGAATGCGATTATTGGTCTTGACAGTATCGCATTGAAAGAGCCAGGCTTATCCGTACGAACAAGGGATCATTTAACTAAAATCGGTGAAAGCGCCCGCCACTTGCTAAGTTTAATTAATGATATTTTGGATATGAGCCGCATTGAAAGCGGGCGAATGTCACTTAAGAATGAAGAATTTTCTTTCAGCGCGTTGCTTGAACAAATTAATACAATGTTCGGTGCGCAATGTGCGTCGAAGGGCTTGGAGTACGACTGCCACGTTATCGGCAGTGTTGACGAATATTATATTGGCGACCCGACAAAGTTAAAGCAAGTGCTGATAAATATTTTAGGAAATGCCGTCAAGTTCACGCCTGCGCCTGGCAAAATTACTTTCTCGATTGAAAACGCCGCGCATTATGAAAATAAAACTACATTGCGTTTCGTCATTAAAGATACTGGTATCGGTATGGACGAAAACTATTTGCCGAAAATTTTTGACGTGTTTTCGCAGGAAGATTCAAGCTCCAGCAATGCTTATGGCGGCACGGGCTTAGGAATGCCCATTACAAAAAATATTGTGGAGATGATGAACGGAAATATTTCCGTAAAATCTAAAAAGCATGTCGGCTCTGAATTTACCGTCAACGTCACTTTGCGCCGTTCTGAAAAATATCACGAAGTTAAAGGACATTCTATCAGCGCTAAAGATTTGCGCGTACTTATCGTTGACGACGACAACATTGCGCTTGAACATGCCAAATTGATTTTAGAAGACTTGGGCATTTCAGCTGATACAACTTTAAGCGGCAAGGAAGCCATTGAAATGGTAAAACTTCATCAAGCGCGGCACGAATCGTACAATTTGCTTTTAGTGGATTGGCGAATGCCTGAACTTGATGGAATTGAAGTAACACGCAGAGTCCGTCAAATTGTCGGCGATGAATCTGCAATTATAATTTTGACAGCTTACAGTTGGGAGGAGGTGATAGATGAGGCATTGGCGGCGGGCGTTGACCGTTTCATTGCTAAGCCACTTTTTGCAACTGCGGTTATGGACGAATTTAGCCAAGCGCTTGAACAGAAACAACTTTTACTTGGCGACGTTAAAGAAACTGTTGACTTGACTGGCAAGCGGATTTTATTGGCTGAAGATATGTTTGTAAACGCGGAAATTATCAAAGAAATTTTGAAAATGCAGGGAATGGAAGTTGAACACGGCGAAAATGGTCAGCAAGTTGTTGAAATGTTTGAAAAGTCACCGCTGAATTATTTTGACGCAGTTTTAATGGATATTAGAATGCCGATAATGGACGGCTTGACGGCGACTGAAAAAATTCGTGCATTGAACAGGGACGACGCTAAAACTGTACCGATTATTGCCTTGACTGCTAACGCCTTCGATGAAGATGTACAACGCTCTTTGCAAGCGGGTATGAATGCACATTTAACTAAGCCCGTCGAACCCGAGCATTTGTACGAAACTTTGGAAGAATTTATTTCAATGCGTAATTAGTAATGCTTAATGCGTAATGATTTTTACAAGCTAAAAGCTAAAACCTAAAAGCTAGAATGGAGGAAAATTTTATGGCGAAAAAAAGCGGCGAAAAGTTAGAGGAAATTAAACTTCGCTTTAACAAACAGGCGGTTGATGAAAACGCCCGCAAAGCAGTTGAAGCTTTTGACCAGGACAAGTGGCATAACCATTTCCACATTGACGCGCCATATTCACTGATAAGCGACCCTAACGGCTTGTGCTACTGCGACGGCGTCTACCACATTTACTGTCAGTGGAATCCTGTACCGCAAAATAAAAATTGGCACAAAAATAAAAGCTGGATGCACGTTACAACTCGCGACTTCATCAATTATTCCTACCCTGAACTTTCCCTTTGGCCTGGCGACGAATACGACAAAGACGGCTGCCATTCTGGCTGTGGTTTCGTCGAAGACGGCAAAGTCCGCGTTTTCTACACTGCAAATGCCCGCGACGAAAATTATATCCGTTCCGTTGTTCAACGTTACGGCACGTTGCAAGAGGACGGCTCGGTAGTTAAGGAAGAAATTATTGTTAGGGGCAATCCTGAAGGTTACACGGCGCATTTCCGCGATCCAAATTTCTTTTATCGTCGTGGCAAACGTTACTTTGCAATGGCGGCGCAACGTATGAGTGACTACCCTGCAAAAAGTTCACGTCCAACTAACGGCACAACTTTAATTTATCGCGAAACAGATAAACATAATGAATTTGAACTTTTAGGCGAAGTTAAAACTGATTATTACGACTTCGGTTATATGTGGGAATGTCCGAATCTTTTACGTTTCGGCGATACAGACGTTTTGATTGTTTGTCCTCAAGGTGTACCGCACCAAGAATATAAATATCAGAATCACTGCTTAGCAGGATATTTCGTCGGTCATTTCTCCGTTGATAGCCTTGAAATGTTGCCCAGCGTTTTCCAAGAACTTGACAGGGGCTTTGATTTTTATTCGCCGCAAGTTTTCAATGACGGTGAAAGACAAATTTTAGTTGGCTGGATTGGTATGCCTGACCTTACAGACACAGTTGCATCTGCTGACGAAGGCGGCTGGCTGTACTGCTTGACAATGCCGCGCGAATTGACGTTAAAGCAAGGTCATATTTATTCCGCGCCTGTTAAAGAAATTGAAAATCTCCGCAAAGATTGTAAAGCTATTGACGTTGACAACGTAAAAGAATTTTCCGAACAACTCGGCGATGGTACTGAATCTGACTTGACAATTAAATTTGGCGACGCGCAGAAAGTTGAAGTTGCCTTGAATTACGGCGACGAAAAAGTCACTTTCTCTTACGACCGCGCCACGCAAACTATGATTATCGACCGTAATGGAATGAAACTTGGCGGCAAAGGCATTCGCCCGTTCAGCGACGGCAAAAATACTGACGTTAATATTGGTACGCGCAAATTCAAACTCTACGCTGATGAAACGTTGAAGTTGAGAATGTTTGTTGACCATTCCGCGCTTGAAATTTTCATGCAGGACGGCGAAGAAGCGGCAAGTATGCTCCTTTACCCTGTAGACACTGTACAGCCTAAACTTGAAATTTGCGCTGATAAACCGATTGAAAAAGTTTGTGGAAATATTTGGACGCTCGGCAAATTCAACTACGCATAAAATTTTCAACCGATAAATTTTTTAATTGTTAATAAATAAAAAATTCCCCGAAAGTTTGAAGTGGTTATCTGAAAACTTAAGGGAATTTTTTTTTTAGCATTGCAAAGTTTTGAGAAAAATTATAATATTGGCGCAGAAAATTTTGAGGAGGTTTCGCAATGCTCAAGAAAACGAAAATTATTTGTACACAAGGTCCCGCGACTGACGGCGAAGGCATTATCGAACAGTTGATTTTGAACGGCATGAACTGCGCACGTTTTAACTTTTCGCACGGTACGCATGAGGAACACAAAAAACGTATCGACGCGGTAAAGGCGGCGGCTAAAAAAACTGACTGCGTCATTTCGCTGATTCTTGACACTAAAGGTCCTGAAATGCGGCTCGGCGAATTTGCAAACGGTTCAGTTCAACTCACGGCTGGCAACAAATTTATCTTGACGCAGTCTGATGAACTTGGCGACGAAACGCACGTTTCAGTTAGTCACAAATTACTTTATACGGAAGTTAAAGCTGGCGACAAACTCCTTTTGAGTGACGGACTGGTTGAGCTGAAAGTTGATGAAATTGTCGACAAAGATATTCACACGACGATTTTAAATTCTGGAAAGATGAGTACAAGAAAACGTGTTGCCGCGCCTGGCGTTGCATTGGGACTTCCCGCCATTTCCGAACAGGATGAAAAAGATATTATCTTCGGCATTGAAAATCATATGGACTTCGTAGCGGCAAGTTTCATTCAACGCGCGTCTGATGTTGAAGAAATTCGCAAACTTATTGCGCGTCACGGCGGACAAATGGAAATTATTCCGAAGATAGAAAATCTTGCTGGCGTTCAAAATATCGACGAAATTATTGCCGTCTCTGATGGAATTATGGTTGCACGCGGCGATTTAGGCGTTGAAATTCCTGCAGAGGAAGTGCCGATCATTCAGAAAGATATTATCAAAAAATGTAACGATGTCGGAAAGCCTGTTATCGTTGCAACTCAAATGTTGGAAAGTATGACGACGAATCCGCGTCCTACCCGCGCAGAAGTTTCTGACGTTGGCAATGCAATTTGGGATGGCGCAGATGTCATTATGTTGAGCGGCGAAACGGCTAGCGGCAAATATCCTGTTGAGGCTACAGCGACAATGTGTAAGATTGCCCAGCGCGTTGAAGAATCGATTGAATACGAAACAATTTTTATGAATCGCGGCATTCAAAAAAAATATTCGCAGACAGACGCCATTGCACACGCTACAGTTCAGCTTGCCTACGAACTCAACGCGGCGGCTATCATCACTCCTACTAAGTCTGGCTACACTACGCGCAGTGTGTCGAAGTATCGCCCGCAAGCTCCGATTGTTGCCTTTACGCCTAATCAAATGTTAGCGCGTCACTTGAACTTACGGCGCGGCGTTATCGCAGTTCCCAACGTTCCAATCCTTGAACAAGATGAACTTGCCGACTACGCGAAGAAAAACGCGGCTGAACGCGGTATCGTCAAGGAAGGCGACGTTGTAGTTATGACTAGCGGCATGAAGTACGGCATGGGCGGCACAAGCGCAATTCAAATGCACACGATTTAAAATCAAATTGAAATTTTAGTGTACGTTGTAAAAGGTATGGCGCAAATGGAGTCGTAATTCTTTTGTGCAAAAAATAAGTTTAATTAAAAGGTGATTATTGTGTCTTCCATTGACAAAATGAAATTACTAATGGAACTTGACCGTAAAGGCAGTAAGTTAAAAATAACTTCAATTCGTGACGAAGTTTATATCTGCCGCCTTCATGCACCTGCAGAAGATGAAGACGATTGGGCTTACGATATAGTAACGCTTGACAATCCGCCAAAACATTTTATTCTTGAGTGCAACTACATTAAAAGTATTGAGGAGTTATAATTTTAATTATGAAAAAAATTTTTAGCTTAATCACAGTTTTAGCTGTGATTCTTTTTTTTACGGGTTGCGGCGATAATACCAAAGACCCTAACAAATTAAAAATCGTTACGTCGTTTTATCCGATTTACATTGAAACGATTAACATTGCTGGCAACGTTGACGGCGTCGAAGTTGTGAACTTAACTAAGCCACAGACTGGTTGCCTGCACGATTACCAACTGACTACTGAAGATATGAAAACGCTTGAAACGGCTGATATTTTTATCGTCAACGGTCTTGGTATGGAAAATTTCTTAGACAAAGTCACTTCCGCGCAGAAAGATTTAAAAATTATTGACGCGTCGAATTCTGACGAAATTTATTTGCTGAAAGACGGCGACGAATTTAATCCGCACGTATGGATGAGCGTTACTTACTCAATGCAACAAGTTAAAGCCATTACCCAGCAACTTTGTGAGGTTGACCCCGTGCATGCTGACGCGTACAAAAAAAATGCGCTTGAATATCTCAACAAACTTTCAGCCCTTCGTGACGAAATGCATTTAGCGCTTGATAATCTGCCGAACAAAGATATTGTTACCTTCCATGAAGCTTTTCCGTACTTCGCGGCGGAATTTAAACTGAACATTGTATCGGTTATTGAGCGCGAACCTGGCACTGAACCTACACCGCAGGAATTAAAAGAAACGATTGAAAAAGTTAATTCGTTGCCCGTCAAAATTCTTTTCATTGAGCCGCAATATTCACCGAAGGCGGCAGATACCATTGCAAGAGAAACTGGCGCTGAAATTTCTGTGCTTGACCCAATCGTAACTGGCGAGGCTAAACTTGAAAGCGCTGACGATTATATATTAAAAATGCGCATAAATAAGGACGTACTTGCAACGGCGCTGGGCAATTAAAAATTTTGTCAACTATTAATTAAAATTCTAAATAAAGAAATTTATAAAAAAATTAGCAAGATTTTATTTACAATTTATCAACACTCCTTAATCAGATTAAATTTTAATCTGATTTTTTATTTTTAAAATTTTTCTTGCTAACTTCCTACAAGCCGATTAAAATATATCGACAAAATTTTTCCGCGCAGGAGGTTTTAATGTGGTAAATTACGACGGCTTGTACAACAAAGATTATTTCGGCGATAAGCTAAACGAAAATCATTTTTATCCAAACAAGGCGAGAATACCCCCGCTTCTATAAACGGTGGGATGAATCGCCCGCTTGTTTTTGTACTGAATCAATATTACAATAGCGCTGAAAGGGGGTGTTACGATGAAGATTACTCAAATAAATGTGATTCGTCACTTAACAAAGAAAGAATATTTCCAACTTCGCGAACTCTGCTTTTTCAGTAACTGCTTGTATAACTTCGGTCTGTATAACGTTCGTCAGCAATACTTCAAGAATAAAACTTTTTTGAACTATACAAAAAATGAACCGCAATGCAAGGAAAATGAAAATTACAAACTTCTGCAAGCAAATATGTCACAACAGACCTTGAGAGACGTTGACGGCGCCTTTAAATCCTTTTTCGGCTCTTTGAAAAGTAAGAAAAAATC
>JAFSUE010000174.1 GCA_017445435.1 Selenomonadaceae bacterium
CGCCTGCCAAGTACGCCGCGCCGAACATTGATATTAAACTTGTCAAAAACAGTGACGCTACCGACAGCCAGACAATTTGTCCGATTGACAGTTCACCTCTTACTTGAACTTTTGGATATTCCGAGCCGCCGTCACTTTTACTGCGTATCGACTTCCAACGCGCTTTTAATCGCAATGATCTAAATCTGTCAAGTTGCCAAATAGTTGCAAGCGCGGGAAAAACATTTGCACTTACTAACGCCGCGATTAACCGTACTTTGCCGCCAGCGCCCATTAAAATCGGTACGCCAGCTAAAACTGCCAATACGCCGAAAATTATTAACTGCGCTTTCTGATTGTCATTCAGCGTCCGAGAAATTAACGACAAACATAAAACGCCAGCCGCTACCGTTCCAATGATGACTAAAAATCTTAAAAATCTGTTGGGATAATAATTTTCAAACGTTCCCGCCGTACCTAAACTGTAGCCGCCGTTTTTAAGGTCTTTAGCTGTTTCATTGACGTACTTAAAATTTGTTTCAGCTAACGTCATACCAGCCGCCTGTTTTTCGTAAATACGGAAAAGATTTATTCTGATATTGCGTTCGTAGTCAGTCCTAAGCCAACGGTGAATCGCCGTATTCAGCGAAATTTTATTTTGGTCGTACGGCGGAATGACATGTAACCGTGCAACTCTTTCGTAGCCTAAATCACGCGCCAACTGTTCCATACCAGCTTGAGGGTAGAATTGCAACTGCGAATAACTTTCTATTACGCCGAAAATCATATTGCGCTTTTTCATTTCTTCAGCCGTCGCGTCAACAAAATCATAAGCGCCTAGAACTTCATTTCCGTTGAAAACAATTTCCGTGACTGGGTAGCCGTCGAAACGTCTAAATACCGTGCGAATTTTATCAGGCGTACAGCCAACGAAATTTGAGGGACGCGCTAAAATATTCATTCCCGCATCTTTGACAATCGCCAATTCTTCACTAGGCATAGTGACGGGCTTTTTCAAAAAAGTTTCATAGCGGTCTTTGACTTCGATAATTTCAATTTCGCCAATCGTCATAGGCTTGACGCGCTCTTCACCAAGTCGCAAGATTAAATCTTTCTTGACTTCCTCATAAGTTATCAAGTTGCGCCCAATGATATAAATTCTTTCAGCGTCAATCAAATTTTCTTCGACAGCTTGCCGCCAAAATTCATCAGCAAGTACGCCGCTTTGATAGTTGCCAAGAATTTCACTGCCTGGAATTGCTAAAACTTTTCCTTGCTTATTGAGCTTTTCAAATGAGGCGTCGTAAACGGCAATGGTAGTAATGCCCGCGCCTTTCATACGGTGCAGTACTTCAAAAAAGTCAAGCCCTTCTTGTTCGGCAAGGTGCATTACGCTGTCGAAGTCCAACACCATGTCAATTTGTGAATTGTTCGTCTCTACGTGGTAACGTTGCCAGCAGATAATTAGCGATGCGATAAGCCCCGCCAAAATTATCCAGACTAAATATTTATTGTAAGTAAATTTCCTCATAATAGCCTTTCAGCTTTCAGTAAAAAAATTTTTAATTCGTCTTACCGTGTCGCCGTAATTAAAACGTCGCCGTCACGCATTTGCACGTTGCTAAATTTCAATCCAATAGGAAGTTGTGAACTCTGCAAAACTTTTAAGTCGCCCAAAAACCTATCCATTTGCACGTGGCGTACAAGCGCATTTCGTACATTTAAGCCCGTGACGTGAAAATAAATGTCGCCGTTGTCCAAAATAAAACTTCCCGCAATGTCAACGTCCGCCGTCTGTCCCATAAATTTAATTTGCCCAGTCGCGCTAACTTCTTGCGGCGTAATTTTTATTTTCGCGTCGTCAAGATGATCGACTTTATCTTCAATAAAATTTTTCAAGCCGTCCGCCGTGATAATGCCGCTAAGTTCAATATTTTCAGCTGACTTCAAAATTTTTTCGGTACGTTGTTTAGAGTTCAAAGTATTCGTCGGGAAAATTAATTCCATAACGTCGACGCTAACTTTTTTTGCGTCCAACTTCAAAGATTCAAATTCAACGTCGCCAAGTTCGCCAGCCGTCGCTGTGCTGTGAACTTCATCAATGTTACCAAGTACAATTTTTGCGTTGGGTACGGAATACATATCAAGTGCAACGTCCTGCGCGTGAGTGGATTTAGCAATTTGTTCCTTCAAAATGCTTGTGACGGTACGCGGCAAAATTATTTCCAGCGCGGCGGCAATTATCACTACAAAAATTAAAAGTCCTATAAAAATTTTTTTCATTGTTAATCCTCCGAATTGAATTGAGGAATTTTTTCATACGCCAGCCGCAAAATTTTTTCCGAAACTTGAGGGTACAAAGATTTTAATTCCGCCTTAGTGACAAGCTGAAAGTATTCGTACTTAAACTTCGGCGTCGTAGCGCATGAAATTAAAGTGTAGCTTTTCTTATCAATATTTTCAGCCGCGAAAATTGTATTGGCAGGTACGACAATAATAAACTGCTGATTCTTTTTTAAATCTTTACCCAGCAAAACTTGCTTGACTTCGCCGTCATTAATCATCGTAATTCGCAAGCCGCCGCCTTCGTGATAATACCAAATTTCATCGCAGTCCATTTTATGGAAATGCGAAATATCGTTTCTCACCAACATAAAATAAATACTGCCAGCCGTCGCACGATCATTTTGCGTAAAAGGTGACGTGTAAATTTCTGAAAAATATCCGCCTTCGACGTGTTTTTCTAGCGAATAAAAATTTTTCAACTCCTCAACGCGCTTGTCAACGTTTATAGATTTTGCGAAAATATTTGCTTGAAAAATTCCAAGAAAACTAAACGTCAATAAAACTATAAAAATTTTTTTCATATTAAACCTTTTATTACGCATTAAGCATTCCTAATTTCTAATTAATATTCGCTCTCCACGCTAAAAATGCACGAATGAAATTATCAATTTCGCCGTCCATTACAGCTTGAACATTGCCAGTTTCTTCGCCTGTACGCAAATCTTTAACCATGGTATACGGCTGGAAAACGTAGGAGCGAATTTGACTGCCCCACTCAATTTTCATTCTGTCGCCTTCAAGTTTAGCGCGTTCCTCCTCTTTTTTTTCAAGTTCCAACTCAAAAAGTTTAGCGCGGAGCATACGCAAACATTGTTCACGATTTTGAATTTGCGAACGTTCATTTTGACATTGGACAACAATTCCCGTCGGAATATGCGTCATACGAACGGCAGATGAAGTTTTGTTAATGTGCTGACCGCCAGCGCCACTTGCCCTGTACGTGTCAACGCGAACGTCCGCCATATTTATATCAACTTCGACAGCGTCATCAATTTCAGGCATAATGTCACAAGCTGAAAATGAAGTGTGACGGCGTGCATTTGAATCAAAGGGCGAAATTCTTACAAGGCGATGAATACCTTTTTCAGACTTCAAGAAACCGTAGGCGTTGTGACCTTTTATAAAAAGCGTGACGGATTTAACGCCAGCTTCGTCGCCAGGCAAAATATCTGCCGTTTCTACTGTAAAGCCGTGACGTTCTGCCCAACGAACATACATTCTCAACAACATCTGCGTCCAATCCTGCGCCTCTGTACCGCCAGCGCCAGCATGTAAAGTTAAAATTGCGTTATTGGCGTCGTAAGGTTCACTAAGTAAAATTTCCAATCGCAAATTTTCAAGTTCAGTTTGAATAACTTCAATCTGCGCGGAAATTTCATCTTCCAATGACGCGTCGTCTTCTTCGATAGCAAGTTCCAGTAAAGTTTGCGCGTCGTCGTACTTAGCGGAAATATTTTTGAAGGTGTCAACGCCAGATTTTATAGCGTTGAGTTCAAGCGTAATTTTTTGCGCGTCGTCGGGATTGTCCCAAAAATTTGGCGCACTCATTTTATATTCAAGTTCAGAAATTTTTTCTTCCTTGCGGGCTACGTCAAAGTGAATCCCCCATTTCCTTCAACTTCCCGCGCAGAATTACAAGTTCAGATTTTCTGTCTTCGAGCATTCAATTCACTTCCCAAAAAAATTTTACACTATTATATTCAGAAATGCGGAAAATGCCAAATTTTTTTTCGTGAATTTGTAGCTTGTAAAAAATTCTTCATTCTTAATTCTTAATTCAACCTAACCCCTGCGGGGGCTTAAATTTTTTCCCGCGCCAATTTATAATTTTAATGAATAGTAAGTAATTAGTAGTGAGTAGTTAGGTGGAGTTGAATAACTAAGTGATGAATCTTTCAATCTAAAAAATCACGGTAATTAAGCGGCATTTATCGCGCCTTGCGGACTTGAACGCAAAAGAACACAAGGACGCGGCGAAACGTTTAAATTAATGTAACGCTAATCGCGAGCGCGCAAATGCCGCAATGTTTTCTTTTGCTTCTTTTCTTTTGCGCCAAAAGAAAAGAAGTTTAATAAAAAAAATTAATTATTCAACACGACCTAGTAGTGAGTAGTTGGGAGGAAAATTTTATGAAGAAAAAAATTTTAGCAGCACTGCTAAGCCTAGGAATTTTATTCAGCGGTTGCGGCAGTGAAAAAGTTGCAAGCGACGATAAATCTACTTTCACTTACGGCACGGTTGCTTACGGCGTGGCTATGGAAAACGTTGGGACAAATCCGCACGAATCCTATAGCGGCTGGTCAACTATTCGCTACGGTATCGGCGAAACACTTTTCAAGTTCAATGAACATATGCAACTTGAACCGTGGATTGCTGAAAGTTTTGAACAAGTTGACGACTTCACCATACGAATCAAAATTAAAGACAACGTAACTTTTTCCAGCGGCAGAAAAGTTGACGGTAACGCCGTGAAAAAATGTTTGGAACATTTAATCGCCGTACACGACCGCGCACCTAGTGACTTGAAAATTTCTGACATTGCGGCAGACGGTCAATTTGTCACGATTCGTTCAAGTGAAAAAGTTCCTGCCCTGCTGAATTATCTGTCCGATCCTTATGGCTGTATCATCGACGTTGAGGCGGGCGAAAATGAAAAAATTGTCATCGGCACTGGTCCTTATAAAGCCGTGAAAGTTACCGATACGCAAATTGATTTAGTCAAGAATGAAAATTACTGGGGCGACGTTAAACCTAAGCTTGAAAAAATCGTCGTCAAAAGTATTCCTGACGGCGACACTTTAACTATGGCAATGCAAAACGGCGAACTTGACGCGGTACAAGGTCTGCCGTACGCCAGCTTGAAACTTTTCAACGACGCGAATAAATATAAACTTAGTCAAACTGACACGTCGAGAGTTTATCAAGCCGCCTTTAACTTC
>JAFSUE010000175.1 GCA_017445435.1 Selenomonadaceae bacterium
AACAGCCGCCTAAGAGATCCAATCCTAGACGGCTGTTTACGTTAGTTTAATATATCTAAACGGCTCAAAACGTTGGGCTAACCGTTTGCCAACTTCGCACTAACGCTCCGTATTATCGCGGGGCATTTTCTAGTTTTTAAATTCTACAACATAAATTTTGTTTTTGCAAGTGAAAAAGTTTTGACAACTTGCCAAAAGGAAATTTTTTATTTATAATTTCAAGCGGTGCTGGAAACGGCAGGCGGTCTATTCGATGCCCCCAGAAAGGGGGATTCGGTATGCGTCGTATCGTCAAGTTTATCATTCGCGTGATCATCATCACGGGCGTGATTCTTCTCGTAACAAGCAAAGTAGCCGCCTAGAACTTCCCTTTCTGGACGGCTACGCTTAAAGAATTTTTATTCGTTTAACCTTCTATGAGGGGCTGACCGTTTGTCAACTTCGCACTAACGCTCCGTATTATCGCGGGGCGTTTTCTAGTTTTTAAATCTTATCACGAAAAAAATTTTTTGGCAAGGAAAAAATTATCAGACAATATTTCAATCTACAAAAATATTTCTATCAGCTAGCAAATTCATTGAACTGATGACTTCTGCGCGGAATTTTAAATCAACATCCGCCGTCAAAATTTCTTCATCTGTCGACGCTTCGACAATGACTTCACCAAGTGGATTTACAATTTCAGATTTCCCTGCGCTATTCGCGAAGACTACGAAAATTTGATTTTCAATCGCCCGTGCCTTCGTCAAAATTTGTCGCGGCATTAAACGTTTCAAACTCCATGCGGCTGGTATAAATAAAATTTCAATGCCAATCAACGCTAACTTACGAATAAATTCTGGGAAACGTAAATCGTAGCAAATGGCAATTCCGCATTTCACGCCGTCAAGTTCAACCGTCACAAATTTATTTCCCGCCGTAAAAACTTTGCCTTCATCCGCGTAGGAAAATAAATGTGTTTTGTCATACGTCGCCGCAATTTCGCCGTGACGATTCGCAACGATACAGCGATTAAAAATTTGTCCGTCAACCGCCGCGATTGTCGATCCGCCTATAATATTGACGTTATTTTTTACTGCCGCCGCGCAGAGAAATTCCGCCGTTTGTTTACCGTCCATGTCAGCAAAATTTTCAATAGGCGTTGGATAATAGCCAGTTGTCCAAAGTTCAGGCAAAATTGCAACGTCAGAATTTTTCGCGCCGTCAAGCAATCGCCGCGCCGTGTCAAAATTTTTGTCAACGTTGCCAAGTTCAGATTTAAATTGAAGTACAGAAACTTTCAAGTTATCCCCCATAAATTTTTATTCCCCAAATTCTTCATTCTTAATTCTTCATTCTTAATTCTTAATTCCTTCAGCGCTTGCCCAGTGTAGGAATTTTCAACCTGCGCAACTTTTTCAGGAGTGCCGAAAGCTACAAGTTGTCCGCCTTTATCGCCGCCATCTGGTCCCAAGTCGATAATGTAATCAGCGCATTTAATAACGTCGAGATTGTGTTCAATGATTAAAACTGTGTCGCCGCGTTCAACAAGCCGCTGTACAACGTCAATTAACTTTTTCACGTCGTCGAAGTGCAAGCCAGTTGTCGGTTCATCCATAATATAAATATTTTTTTGTTGAGTAATTGGACGGGCTAACTGCGCGGCAAGCTTTACGCGTTGAGATTCGCCGCCGCTCAACGTATTTGCAGGTTGTCCCAGTTCAATGTAGCCCAAGCCTACGTCATGAAGTACTTGCAACATTCGCTTAATCGCAGGAACATTGCCGAAAAATTCCAATGCCTCATCAACTGACATTGCCAAAACTTCCGCAATATTTTTGCCTTTGTACTTAACCTCAAGCGTTTCAGCGTTAAACCGCGCACCGTTGCAAACGTCGCAAGTTACATAAACCGTCGGCAAAAAGTTCATCGGAATTTTCAAGACGCCGTTGCCAGTACAATGTTCGCACCTGCCGCCTTTGACGTTGAAACTAAATCTGCTTGCCGTGTAGCCGCGAATTTGTGAACCTTGCGTTTCGCCAAAAAGTTTTCTTATCCTGTCAAAAATTTTCGTGTACGTCACAACATTTGAACGCGGTGAACGTCCAATCGGGTCTTGATCAATTTTGATAATCGTTTCAATGCCGAATTGCTTTAAAATATTTTTGTCGTAGTAAAGGCGCGGGAAAATAACTTCCTCAACAAGCGTCGACTTTCCAGAGCCTGAAACGCCAGTGACGACCGTTAAAACTTCCAGCGGTAAAGTTACATTTAAATTTTGCAGATTGTTAGCGTTGACGTTGTCGAAGGCGATAAAATTTTCAGCAGTTCGCCGCGTCGACGGTACGGGAATATTTTTCCGTCCGCTAAGATAATCGCCAGTTAAAGAATTTTCATTGCGCGAAATTTCATCAGCTGTACCTTGCGCTACAACTTCGCCGCCGTGTTTACCAGCGCCGCGCCCAATGTCAACCAGCATATCAGCCGCCCGCATTGTTTCTTCATCGTGTTCAACGACAAGCAAAGTATTTCCTAAGTCGCGCAGATTTTTTAACGTTTCCAAAAGTTTTTGATTGTCATGTTGATGAAGTCCGATTGACGGTTCATCTAACACGTACAAAACGCCAGTCAACGCCGAGCCTATTTGCGTGGCAAGTCTGATTCGTTGAAATTCGCCGCCGCTTAACGTCGCAGATTTTCTAGACAAAGTAAGATAATCTAAGCCAACGTCACGCAGAAATTTCAATCGTGATTTAATTTCCTTCAACACTTGCTTAGAAATTTTTTTGTCGGTGTCGCTAAGTTTTTCCGTCAGTTCGTCGAAAAATTTCCCGCACTTGTCAACGGACATATCGACAACATCAGAGATATTTTTTTCGCCAACTTTCACGGCAAGCGCAAATGGATTGAGCCGTTTACCGTGACATTCGGGGCAAGTTTCAAAGCCGTCATCATTCGTTTTAAATTCGTGTACGGCGTGCATCCATTCAAACATTGTCTCCCAGTTGAGTTGCTGAAAAACTTTACCAAGTCCGCTACAATGTGGACAAGCGCCAGTTGGGCTGTTAAATGAAAAAAGTTGAGCGTCAATCTTCGGCAAACTAATCCCGCAGTCGACGCAGGAATTTTTTTCGCTGAACGTCAAAATTTTTTCGTCCGTCTCAACGTGAACAATTCCATTGCCAAATTTCAGCGCCGTTTCCAGCGAATCAGCAAGCCGCGAACGAATATTTTCACGAATGATTAAGCGGTCAACAACTAAATCAATATTATGTTTTTTAGTTTTGGCAAGTTTAATTTTGTCGTCGAGTTCGCGCAGTTCGCCATCAACTTTCACGCGAATAAAGCCAGCAGTTTTAAGATTTTCAAAAATTTCTTCGTGACGCCCTTTTTTCTGATTGACAATCGGCGCTAAAAGTGTAAAGCGCGTACCTTCTGCAAGTTTTAAAATCTGCGCTAAAATTTGGTCGACACTTTGCGGCGTGACGGGCTTTCCACAGTTTGGACAATGCGGTTTACCGATTCGCGCGAAAAGTAAGCGCAGGTAGTCATAAATTTCAGTGACAGTGCCGACAGTCGAACGCGGATTGTTATTTGTCGTCTTCTGATTAATCGCAATGGCGGGGCTAAGACCTTCAATCTGTTCAACGTCAGGCTTATCGGGCAGACCTAAAAATTGCCGCGCGTAACTTGAAAGACTTTCCATATAACGGCGTTGACCTTCCGCGTAAATCGTATCGAAGGCAAGGGAACTTTTCCCAGAGCCAGACACACCAGTTATCACGACAAATTTTTCACGCGGTATGTCAACGTCAATATTTTTCAAATTGTGAACTCTTGCGCCGCGAACTTTTATAAAATCCAAATTTCTAACCTCACTTTTAACGTAAAAATTTTTATGAAATATATATGATACAACAGGATATTTTTTTACCGTATCGAAATTTTCAGACAAAATAAAGTTCAACTGTATGTAAAGGGGGTAATTTTCATGAGGAAAATTTTCAAGGCGATAGCTTTTTTTGCACTGCTACTAATTGCAGTTAGCGTCGAAGCATCGATCGCCAGAAATCCTGTTTCAGTGACAAATGCGCGTTGGTATCCATTATACCACATCGCGCCGCCTGCTGGTTGGGCTAATGACCCGAATGGTTTTTGTACGTACAACGGCAACTATCACTTTTTCTATCAGCATTATCCCTACGCTACACATTGGGGACCAATGCACTGGGGACACGTTTGCAGTAAAGATTTAGTTCATTGGCAACATTTACCAGTTGCGCTTGAGCCCGACCACATTTACGACGCAAGCGGCGGTTGTTTCAGCGGCAGTGGCATTGAAAAAGACGGTAAACTTTATTTAATGTATACTGGACACGTTGACTTGCCGATTTTAAGTCTTGACTACGCAGACCGTATCGAGTCACAAAATATCGCCGTAAGTAGTGACGGTGTGAAGTTTGAAAAAATTGCTGAAAATCCTGTCTTTTACGCGCCGAAAAATAGCGAAGTAAGCCAAAGTGATTTTCGCGACCCAAAAGTTTGGGAACATAACGGCAAATATTATGCGTTAGTCGGTTCAAGGACTCCTACTAAAGACCCTGAAGGCAAAACTGCTAAAGGGCAAATTTTAATGTACGAATCAGATAATTTAATTGACTGGAACTTCAAAAGCATAATCGCCCGCAGTGAAGGCAATCAAGGTTTCATGTGGGAATGCCCCAACATTGCGACGATTGACGGAACGGACGTTTTAATTTTTTCACCGCAAGGCGTTAAACCTGAAGGCAACAAATATTTGAATTGGCATCAATCCGTTTATATGATTGGAACTTTGAATTATGACACGGGAATTTTCACGCATAATAATTTTATGAATGGCAAGTTTGAAATTTTGGATTATGGCTTTGACTTTTACGCGCCGCAAGTTACGCAGGCATTTGACGGACGCACAATTTTAATCGGCTGGCTTGATATGTGGGCTGGCAAATTCCCAGAAGACACTGACGGCTGGGCTTGTATGATGACTGTACCGCGTGAATTGCACGTCGTCAATGGAAAGTTAGTCACCTTGCCTATTCCCGAACTTCAAAGCTTGAGGACTTCCGAAGTTTCCTATAAAAACTGTACTATTACGAAAAAAACGGCGCTTGACAAAATCAGCGGCGAGACTGGCGAATTAATTGCAATGATTGACGCTACAAAATCCTTTGATATTGAATTGCGCAGTGGCGGAAGTGAGAAAACTATTTTAAGCTACGACGCAAAGACAAATATTTTCAAACTTAATCGTGATAAATCTGGCGCAAGCGTACCGACTAAGGGAGAACGTGAAGTTAAACTCAATCCCGCGAATGAAATTAAACTTCAAATTTTCTTGGACAGATCGTCAATCGAAATTTTCATAAATGACGGTGAGGCGGTTATGTCAACGCGCGTTTATCCAAAATCCACTTCGACTGGAATAAATTTTGTACCGCGTAACGGCTCAATGACGATTAAAGATATTACTTTCTACACGCTCGGCGAAGGTATCCCGCAACCAGTCGTAAAATAAAATTCCTACCGTGAAATAAAAAATTTCGCCTATAAAAAAATTTCTCCGTTCAAAATTTTGGACGGAGCTTTTTTTGAATTAAGAATTTAGAATGTAGAATTAAGAATTTAGAGTTAGAAAAATTTTCTTTTCAAAGATGAAACTACCCCGCCAACAGTCGACGTGATAAAATTTTTGTCTTCAACGTCATCTGGAACGTAGCCTAGCGATTCATACGTAGCCTTCCAATGCTCTGCTTGACCGTTATTCTTAATAATTTTATAAATCTTGTAAATCTGATAAGCAATTCTGCCGTCATTCGATTGTTTAAAAACTTTTTTATACCAATTCCGCGCGGTAAAGTCGCCTTGCTCATAAAGATAATCGCCGTAGTACTCCATTCCGACCACGTCATCATTTTCAGCAGATTTTTTCAGCCAATATCCCGCGTTATCCATTTTTTTTGCAACGCCAATTCCTTTTAAATAGCAATAGCCAACGTTCGCCATAGCGTTTGCATTGCCAAGTTTAGCCGCGTTTGCAAAATATTGGAACGCCATTTTAGGATTTTCGCCGACGCCTTGTCCTAAGAAAAACATTAAACCCAATCTGTTCATACCTTCGGCGTTGTCAGAATCAGCCGCCTTTTTGAAATATTGCGCCGCCTTCTGAAAATCTTGTGCCACTTCGTCTCCGTCGTAGTAAATGTATCCGAGCGCAACCATTGCGTCAACGTGTCCAAGTTCAGCCGCCTTGTTAAATAAATTTACTGCTTCCAAAATATTTTTTCGCGTACCCTGCCCTGTAAAAAACATTTCAGCTAAAGTATAAATGGCGTCAAGATTGTCAGCATAAGCCGCCTTTTTCATCCAGCGAAAAGCTTTTACGTCATCTCTAGCAACTCCATAGCCATCAAGATACATTTGCCCCGTGTTGTACATTGATTCAACGTCGCCAGCAACCGCCGCTTTTTTTATGAAGTCGAAGGCTTTAACAGGATTTTCTTCGACGTATTCGCCATTAAAATACATTTCGCCGAGTTTTTTTAAAGATTCAACTTCGCCAAACTTAGCGGCTCTTTCATAACAGCGAAAAGCATTTTTAAGATTTTGAGCAGTACCCTTGCCGTCGTGGTACATATCGCCCAATTCATACCACCACGTGCCGTCGTTCGGTTCAAGTTCAGTAGCGCGTTTCATATACTTGAAGGCTTGGCGGTTATTATCTTCCGTAGGTTCGCCGCCATAAAGCAAAGTTGACGCGTAGTAGCCATAAGAATTTCCGTCGCCATTATCAATTCCGCGTTGAAACCAATTCCGCGCAGTTGAAATATCAGCGTTGACGCCTTGACCGAAATAGTACATTAAGCCTAACTTCGTGAAAGATTCTGAATAGCCCAAGTCAGCGGATTCTTGAAATTTTTTCAGCGCAGTTTGATAATTTTCATTTTCATAAGCGGCGTTGCCTTCGTCGTACAATTTTTTCGGCAATTTAGCTTTTTCATCTGCCTGGCGTTGACGCTCAATTAAATCCCGCGTCTTCAACGTCGCAATATAATTGTCGTCAAAGATAACATTTTTGAATTTGATATTTAGCCGTTCAAAATTTACGGCAACGCTGCTGTGAATGACGCCTATAGTTTTGCCAATGCCGACGTAAGTTTTGTTATGTGAAAACGGAATATCAAATTCATTGTTGCAAAGGTAAATCAGCGATTCGCCTTTTTTAATCAGCGCGTCTAAATCATCTTGATTAAAGGCAACTGAATCAACATTTTTTAAAATTTCTTTGTCGTAGGTGTACTGTTTCAATTTGTTAAGTCTTTCGGTACGTCTAGCAATTTCGCCAATGTCAAGGTCTTCAACTTCCGATTCGACGCCGAAAATTTCACAAAGTTTTTTGTGCAGTGCAGAATCATTTTTATTTAGCTTTGCAACTTTGTCAGCTTCATCATCAAAATGGCGGGCGCGTAACCAAATAATTAATCTGCCGTCATTGAAATAGCCGACGACTGATTCAACGTCGAAATTATTTTTAAGTTCATCAAGTGTCCGAACTTCAACGCCATTCATTAACAGCGGAAATTTAACTATCCTTGCCATAAAATTTTCCTCCAGTTAAAAGTTGACGCCTGCACGGACGGTATTTGAAACGGTATTTGTAGTGGCGGTGACTTCGTTTGACTTTAAAATATTTGCGGCAATTTGTTTTGCAACGGGCGTCAATGCCTCAATGCCAGCATAAATTGTTTGCTGAATTGTTTCAGATGACGACGCCATTAACAAAGTGCTAACACCAAAACTTAGCGCAGGTCCAACAACTGGAATGGGCATAAGTAATTTTGCAGGAAGACCGCTAGCGCACAAATCGGCAATGGCTACGACGGCGGCGCGTCCAACATTTTCAGCGGCTTGCAGACGTGTCATTTTCCCAGTAGACACTTGATAAATACTTTTGAAAGCTTCGACACCAACGCAGGCAACGTTAGTTATCACGCCAACTGGTAAAGCTTTTGGCAGGAATGGAAGTTTGCCCGCGTCGTGAGCGATTTTAAGTGCCGCAGTTGCAACCATTTTCAACCCTTCATCAAGTACTGAACCGCGTTCACTTTCCAGCGCGTCTTTCTTCAAAATATCTTCACTTGGAATTTTCGGCGTATCGGCAGATGAAATGTTCGCGCCCATTAATTCCGCTTGTTTACTGATTTTATTAATGTTCGACGTCATGGTGTACTTATTCCATTGCGCTTTAGGATCAGTCGGCGGCAATTCCTGCTTTTCAAGCTGATTAACTTTTTGCGTTAAGTCAGTTTGATTTTTATCAGCCAAAGTTTGACTGCCTAAATTTAAAGCGGCGTTGACTTGTGCAAGATATTCACCTTTTTCTTGAGGCGGCAAGTTCACATTTTTTTCGATGAAACTTCTCAGCCATTGTTCCTTAGTTTTACCAGCCGCGCATTTTTTTTCAACGTCACGCATATTTTGAGAAAATCTGCCGATTGTTGAAGAAATTTCCTCCGCAAGTGCAACCGCATCCGCAGCAGTAGATTTATTGCTTGACAAAATTTTAGTCAGCCACGTTGCATTGTCGATTTTACCTTTAGCGAAGTAGGAAATTAAAATGTCCTTAGCAATGGGCGCAACGGTACTAAAAATTTTTTCAAAGTCAGCCGCCATACTTCATTCCTCCGCTATCTAGACGCGCTTTTAAGTTTAAGTTTTTCGTACATTTTC
>JAFSUE010000176.1 GCA_017445435.1 Selenomonadaceae bacterium
GATTATTTTTGTTTTGAAGATACCGCCATTCGTCATAAAAGGTTATAAAATTTTTTAGCTGAATGAAAAATTTTCTTTTGAGAAGTTGCGCAGTTAAGGGACAATCGGCAGGAAAATCAAAATTCTTTGTGGAAATAGGCAAAGCAAAATTTTTGCTACGGTAATTTGTTCTAACAAGAATTTGGTGATTGTTATGGCGTTAGTAAAACTTGAACGATCTGCTAACAAAAAATTTATTTGTCCGACGTGCGGAAATGAACTGCGCAAAGATTTAGGCGGCGTCAAAGTCAAGGACGGAAAAGTTGATATGGATAATGCTTTGCCGCGTCACATTTGCGACGAGTGCGGCGTTTTTTATCGTGAACTTTTAAATTCTGGCTACTATGACGTTTTCGACTTAGCGCCTGAAGAAAGACAGGTTAAGCCAAAAATTATTTCTACGGCTGAGATTCCACCTACTCAACTTAAGCGCGAAAATGACGGCAAATGCCCTTGTCCGCGTTGTGGTGAACGTATGGATTTTGTTGAAGGCGGCGCGGTTAAAATTGTCGACGGTAAACCTGACTTCGGCAACACTATGGAGCATTTCAAATGCCCAAGTTGTAAATCAGTCTTCCGCAAAATTGCTGGTACTGATTATTTCCAATGGTCAGAAAATTAGATTATGCGAGGTATATTTTGATGAATAAAAAATTTATACTCTGCGGTTGTGATTTTGGCGGAAGAGAATTTTTATCCGTCATTGGTCGCGATAAAGTGGCTTATTTTTGTGATGAAAATTATATTGGGAAAAATCTTGACGGCGTTGAAATTATATCTTTCAATGAATTGGTTGAAATTCATAAAGCCTATGTTGTTGTCATTACAAATAGAAGATTAGCGAATCAATTTGCAGCGGCGCTTTCTTCAAAAGATATTCCATTTAAATTTGCTTATGGTAGCAGAGAATTTTTTAATTTTTGGCGCGGACTTTACCTACTTTCTTTGCAAGGAATGAACATTGGCGGCGGTAGCAACGTTTTAGATAGCGGCGAATTTTCGGCATTACAAATTATGCGGAATAGCTTTAATATTTCCGATTCTCCGATTTTGTTTGATGTTGGCGCTAACGTTGGCAAGTACACGTTGATGTTGTCAAATATTTTTCCGAACGCCTCAATACATTCCTTCGAGCCAGGACACGCAACGTATTTGACATTGAAAAGTAATGTTGATGCCGCTCCCGAAACGGGGGGGGGTACGGTCACATTAAACAACTTTGGATTGAGTGACAAGGCTGGCGAAATGGAATTGTTCTATGACGCTGAAAAATCTGGCTTAGCAAGTTTGTATCAAAGGCAATTAGATTATTTCGGAATAGACTTTTCTAAAAAAGAAACTGTACGTTTAAGCACGATTGATAATTATTGCAGGGAAAATGACATTGAAAAAATTGATTTGCTGAAGTTGGACGTTGAAGGACATGAACTGAAAATTTTGCAAGGTGCGCGAGATATGCTTGCCGCTGATAAAATTTCTAACATACAAATTGAATTTGGCGGCTGTAACCTTGATTCGCGAACGTACTTTCGGGACTTTTGGAATTTATTACATGAAAAGTTCCACGTGATGTATATTCTGCGCGATTCACTGCTTGAGATTGAACAGTATCAAGAAAGCCTTGAAATTTTCACTACGACAAACTTTTTCTTCCACTTACGGCAGAGCTAATGAAAATTGTTAGACTATTTCTAACATCTTGCTAAATGAAAAATAAACTGTTATGATTATAAAAAAATTTAGGGGACGGCGTTATGCAACAGCGAAAAGGTATTAACTGGTTTTTCGTTTTAATGTTTGTGGTCGTCGCGTACTTTGCAACGGTTTTAATTTCGCAACAAGTTCATCTTTCACATGTCAGCGAAAGTAAACGAATTGCGGATAAACGACTTGAGGCGGCGCAGGCTGAAAATGAAAAACTTCATAAGCAGTTGGAAGAATTGCAGGACTTAAATAACATTGAAAGGTTAGCGCGGGAAGATTTGGGACTTGCTAAGGATGGCGAAATGCCCTATCAGCCAGCGCGATAGTTATTGCTATAAAAAGCTAAAAGCTAACACCTAAAAGCTAATATGCAGGAGGAACAAAAATTTGGCTATTGAAGTAGGTAGCGTGGTAGAAGGTAAAGTTACGCGGATAACGAATTTCGGCGCGTTCGTTGAACTTGAAGATGACAAGGCGGGCTTAATTCACATTTCGGAGGTTGCCAACGAATACGTCAGCAACGTTGAAGATTTTCTGCACGAAGGCGAAATTGTTCAAGCTAAAGTTGTAAGCATTGACGCCAACGGTAAAGTTGCACTGTCTTTGAAAAGAATGAAAGCGCAGACTGTTCAAGATACAGATAAACCTGCGCGGGCGGCTAATAAACCTAAGCCGAATAAAAAACTTTCCGCGTCATTTGAAGATAAGCTGTCAAAATTTTTGAAGGATAGCGATGAAAGATTGACGGACTTGAAGCGGAAAACTGATTCTAAGCGCGGCGGGCGTGGCTCAAGACGTTCAGATTAAATTCCTCATTGGAGGGAATTTTTTGCTGAAAAAGTTTATAAACGTTTGTCAATCTGAAAATATTTTTTCCGCGCAGAAAATCGTTGTAGCTGTATCTGGCGGCGCTGATTCGTTAGCGCTTGCCGATTTACTTTTCAATGTGCGTCAACGTTTCAACCTTCAACTTTGCATTGCACATTACGAACACGGGCTTAGAGGTCAACCCTCAATCGACGACGCAAATTTTGTCGAAAAGTTTGCTGAAAATCTCGGCGTGAAATTTTTCTGCGAACATGGAGACGTTAAAACTTATGCGGCGGAAAATAAACTTTCGATTGAAACGGCGGCGCGTAAACTTCGATATAATTTCTTGTACAAGGTAAAGCGCGAATTGGACTTTGACGCGATAGCGCTTGCACATCACGCCAACGATCAAGCGGAAACAATTTTAATGCGACTTCTGCGCGGCGCAACGTCAACAGGACTTGCCGCAATGAAATTTTCCGTCGATTCCGAAGAATACGGCTTGTTACTGCGTCCATTGCTACGGTTCAAGAAAATTGAGTTGGAAAATTACTGCTCGGCACGTGGAATTTCTCCGCGAATTGACGCTACAAATTTTGAGACAGCGGCGACGCGCAATAAAATTCGGCTGGAACTTTTACCCGCGCTTGAAAAGTTCAATCCCAACATTGTCGATACACTTTGTAAGTTAGGCGAAATTTCGGCGGAAGAATCAGACTTCATAAATTTTGAAACAGAAAAAATTTTCCCTCAAGTCGTCAATAAAAATTCAGCAGGACAGCTTGAACTTCTGCGCGGCAAATTTCTAAAACTTCATACGGCTTTGCAACGGGCGATTGTGAAAAAATTTTTAGCTGAAGTTTGCGGCGTCGAAGATTTTGGATTCGTACACTTTGAGGCAGTCAGAAAAGTTTTAGTGAACAATTTAGCTGGCGTCGAACTTCCGCATAATTTCCGCGCAGATTTAAAACGCGGCATATTAACTGTAAGAAAAAATTTTTAAAAGCTAAAAGCTTGCATAGAAAGGATTTGATTAACTTGAAAACTAAAGAAGATTTCATCGAACGCGTGCTTTACACTGAAGAGCAAATCGACGCTCGCGTTAAGGAACTTAGCGCAAAGATTAGCGAAGATTACAAAGACATTGCTAAACCGCTGTTGACGGTCGGAATTTTGAACGGCGCGGTAATGTTTTATACTGATTTGGTTAGACGCGTGACGATTCCCGTACACTTCGACTTTATGATTGCGTCAAGCTACGACGCCAACACGCACACTAGCGGCAAGGTTAATATCCTCAAAAATCTTGATAACGATCCTAAGGGTCGTGATATTCTGTTGATTGAAGATATTGTCGATTCGGGTACGACGATGAAATATTTGATTGACTATTTCAAAGACAAGGGCGCGGCTAGCGTAAAAGTTTGCGCGTTGCTGGATAAACCGTCACGCCGTAAAGTTGAAGTTCCTATCGACTACTGCGGCTTTGAAATTCCAGATGAATTTATTGTCGGCTACGGCTTGGACTTCGCGCAACATTATAGAAATTTGCCGTATCTCGGAATTTTAAAGCGTAGCGTTTATTCTAAATAGCTTGTAGCTTGTAACAATCATTACGAATTGCGCATTACGCATTACGAATTAAAAAGGAGCGTTGTGTTTGAATAGTTTTTTGCGAAACGTCGGCTTTTATTTGCTGGTTATATTCGTCGCAATAACTGCATACGATTATTTTTCGGTGAAGCCGCAGACCGTTGAAGAAACGAGTTATTCGCAGTTTTTGCAAAGAGTTGACGAAGGCGAAGTATCTAAAGTCATCTTGACGAAAAATTCAATAAAGGCGACGAAAAAAGACGGTACAGAATTTACAACGATTGCGCCAGACTTCCCAATAGGCGATGAAACACTTGTCGGCAAATTGGAGGCAAAGGGCGTTGAAATAACCGCGCAGAATCCTAAAGAGCCGCCGTGGTGGATGACGCTCCTTTCTTCATTCCTGCCAATTTTGATTTTAATCGGTGTGTGGTTCTTCATAATGAATCAGACGAACGGTTCAGGAAGTAAAGTTATGTCTTTCGGCAAAAGTCGTGCCAGACTTTCAAGCGGCGATAAAGTTAAAGTGACCTTTAATGATGTGGCTGGTGCTGATGAGGCGAAGGAAGAACTTCAAGAAGTTGTAGAATTTTTAAAGCATCCGAAAAAGTTTAATGACTTGGGCGCACGCATACCTAAAGGCGTTTTGCTTTATGGTCCACCTGGTACAGGTAAAACGTTACTTGCTAAAGCTGTTGCTGGTGAAGCTGGCGTAGCTTTCTTTTCAATCAGCGGCTCGGACTTCGTCGAAATGTTTGTAGGCGTCGGCGCGTCAAGAGTTCGTGACTTATTCGCACAGGCTAAGAAAAATTCGCCGTGTATAATTTTCATTGATGAAATTGACGCGGTAGGTCGTCAACGCGGCGCAGGTTTAAGCGGCGGGCATGATGAACGCGAACAAACTTTGAATCAGTTGTTGGTTGAAATGGATGGATTTGCGGCGAATGAAGGAATTATCATCATTGCGGCGACTAACCGTCCAGATATTCTTGACCATGCACTTTTAAGACCGGGACGTTTCGACAGACAAATTGTCGTTGATAAGCCTGACGTTAAAGGGCGCGTTGCCATTTTGAAAGTTCACTCAAAAGGCAAGCCGATTTCAAATGATGTTGATATGGACGTTTTGGCGCGTCGTACACCTGGATTTACTGGCGCTGACTTAGCTAACCTTGTCAATGAAGCGGCGTTGCTTGCGGCTAGACGTAATAAGCACGAAATTAATATGATTGAAATGGAAGAGTCAATCGAACGTGTTATGGCGGGTCCAGAGCGTAAATCTAAAGTGATGAGTGACGATGAAAAGAAATTGACGGCTTATCACGAAGGCGGACATGCGCTTGTAGGTATGATGCTCAAGCATGCTGATCCAGTTCACAAAGTGACTATCATTCCGCGCGGCAGAGCTGGCGGCTATACTTTGATGTTGCCGAAGGAAGATAGAAATTATGCTACACGGTCTGAACTGCTTGACAGATTGAAAGTTGCAATGGGCGGGCGCGTTGCTGAAGAAATTGTCCTCAATGAAATTTCAACTGGCGCGTCACAAGATATTCAGCAAGCTAGCCGAATTGTTCGCTCAATGATTATGCAGTACGGCATGAGCGACGTACTTGGTCCCGTTGCTTACGGCGGAGATCAGACGCAACAATTTTTCGGACAGAATCCTAGAAATTATTCAGAAGAAGTTGCTGGCGAAATTGACAAGGAAGTTCACAAGTACATGGAGGAAGCGTACCAAGCTTGCCGCGATATTATCAACGAACACCGCGCACAGCTTGACGTAATTGCACAAGCTTTAATGGAACGTGAAACTTTGACGGCGGCTGAACTTAAAGCTATGGTTTTCGGCGACACGAAGGCTATTCCAGATACGACGGTTAATTTGAATAAAGATGAAGTTGCTGGCGACGTACAAAAAAATGTAGCGCCAGTGCCTACGCCGATTTTTGATTCAAGTGGTTCAAATCCAACGCCGATTTAAAATTTTTTTTAATAAGAATGGACGGTGACTGAAGTTTTATGACGCTGTCACTGTCCTATTTTTTTTAGTTAGTAGTGAGTAGTCTAAAAGCTAAAGTGGAGAGGGATAGACTTTGAACAATAAAAAATTTGCTATCATAATTCATAAGACTGACGAAAAAGTTTGCAACAAGCTTGTCAAGTCACTTGATGAACTTGTCAAACCGAAAAAATTTAGCGTTGAAATTTTGCCCGTCGAAGGCGATAATAAATATTCAGCGTACCAAAAAGCTATGGAAAAATCTGACGCCCGCTATAAACTTTACCTTGACGAAAAAGTTTTGTTGCAAGATAAAAATGTTTTGAACAAACTGCTGGAAATTTTTCAATCCGACGAAAAAATTGGCGTTATCGGCGTTTGCGGCGCTATAGAAATTTCTACGCACGGAATTTGTTTTAGCTCCGTCAAACGTTGCGGGAAAATTTTAGTCGACAAAAATAAAAAACTTCTTGACTGGCGGAATATTTCATGGCTCTTTCAAGAAGTTAAAGCGGTTGACGGCTGGTTTATGGCGACGCAGTACGATATAACATGGCGCGACGATCTTTTCAGCAAAGAACCTTTCGGCGATACGGCACAATGCGTTGAATTTCAGCGCAAAGGCTACAAAGTTGTCGTGGCGAATCAAAAAGACGCTTGGGCATGGTGTCAATCAAGCCAACTTCAAATTGATAATGCAAGCCGTCAAGCTCTTTTAGACGAATATTCAAAAGATATTTTTCCGCTGGTAACCGTCATAATTCCGACGTTCAATCGTCCACAATTTTTTAAATTGGCGCTTGAATCTGCGCTGAATCAAACGTACCAAAATATTGAAGTTGTAGTAAGCGACAATTCGACGAATGATGAAACGGAACAGCTTATGCAAGCTTACCTTACGAAGGATTCACGCATAAAATATTTTCATCACAAAGATTTTACGGCTAATGACAACTGGAATTTTGCGCGACAGTATGACAATCCCAACGCTGAATATGTAAACTGGCTAATGGACGACGATTTATTTTACCCGCGAAAATTTGAAGTTATGGTGGAGATTTACCGCAATAATCCTGACGTTTCGCTGGTTACTTCGATTCGTGATGTTATCGATGAAAATGGAAATGTTTTTCCGCAGAGAATGCCTAAACCTGAAGCGTTAAATAAAACTATGAAAGTTACAGGCGACGAAGCTGGACGAATGATGTTTTACACTGGCAAAAATTATATTGGCGAACCGACAACCGTTTTGATTCGTAAAAAATTTTTGCGTGATAACGATCTTTGCTGGACGGACAAGGAAGAAGGCTTTTATTCACTTATCGACATTTCGACGTGGTGTCAACTGTTGACGCAAGGCAATATGATTTGGTTAAATGATATGCCGCTTAGTGCATTTCGCCGCCATATGAAACAGGCTACAAATTGGGTAGGTAACGGCGCAGTCTTTGAGATTAGCTGGGCTAGAATTTTTAAAATTGCGTGGGAGAAGAAAGCGTTCATTCACAACGAGCGGGAATTGCGCTACAGCTTAATCAACTGGCTTTACAGTGCGTCACTTCGTTTAGTCAATGCGTTCAAGGAAAATTATGACGGCGTGGAGATTGTCACGTTGGAAATGACGATGGAGGCTGTTGCGCGAGCACTTCGCAATGGATTTAAGATTGAGTTGCCGCCGCGTTATTACGGTGATAAAACTCAAACAGGCAGAATAAGTTGAGGATAAAATTTTTCTACAACCTAAAAGCTAATATAAAGGGCGGTGAAAGATATGATTTTGGAAATGGCACGGGCTAAAATAAATTTGACGCTAGATATTTTAAAACTGCGCGGCGATGGTTATCATGAAGTCGAAATGATTTTGCAGACGATTGGTCTTGCTGATGAAGTCGAACTTACACAAATTCCTAGCGGCATTGAATTAAGTTTGGACACGTCAAGAATTTTCAGCGGTGAAACTATTCCGACTGACGAAAAAAATTTAGCTTACCGCGCAGCTTTGGCAGTAAATGAATATTGCAAAAAAAATTTTGGCGTGGCGATACATCTGCGGAAAAAAATTCCAGTTGCGGCAGGTTTAGGCGGCGGAAGTGCAGATGCGGCGGCTGTCATTCGCGGTATGAATTGGCTATACGATTTGAATTTGAATATTGAGGAACTTTGCAGGATTGGCGCGAAGATTGGATCGGACGTTCCATTCTGCATTGTCGAGGGTACGTGGCTAGCTAAAGGTCGTGGCGAAATTTTGTATCAACTGCCGCCGTTCAAAAATTATGCTGTCATATTAGTTAAGCCGCCTTTGGAAATTTCGACTGCATGGGCTTATAAAAATTTTGACGAACTACCTGCAGAATCTATCAACCATCCGCCAACGCAAAAAATTATTGAGGCGTTCCGCGTTAGAGATTTTGACGCTGCCTTTAAACTTTTTGGAAACGTGCTTGAACCTGTCGCTAGAAAAAAATTTCCTGCGCTTGACGAATATAAATCAAGGCTGATTCAAGCAGGCGCTAAATTTGTAATGATGAGTGGTAGCGGTCCAACAATTTTTGCGCTTGCCGATAGGGCTGACGTTTATAAAATCGTTGGTGCTACTCAAGATTTACCCGCGCAGGTTTTCGCAACGGAAATATTTTGAAAAAATTTTTTAAACGTAAAATTTTTGAACAGAATTTTTGAATAGAAAAAATTTTTTTGAACATAAAATTTTTTGAGGAGAAATGTTAATGGGAAAATTACAACCGATAAATTTAGATACGTACCAACCACTTAGGGAAGTTGTCTGCGAGGCGTTGAGAGATGCCATTCAACGCGGAATTTTAGAGCCAGGCGAAAGACTTATGGAAGTTCAAGTAGCTGATGAGTTGGGCATAAGTAGAACGCCAGTTCGTGAGGCGATTCGTAAGTTGGAACAGGAAGGCTACGTTATAATGATGCCTAGACGTGGAACTTACGTTGCGGACGTTTCGGAAAGTGACGTTAAAGAAATTTTTGAAATTCGCTCCGCACTTGAAGCGCTTGCAACTGGACTTGCCGCACGTCGAATTGAACCAGATGAACTTCAAACGCTGGAAGGTTACCTTACCGAAATTGAAGGCTACATCAAGGCGAATGATATTGAAAAAATTGTCGAGACGGATATAAAATTTCACGGCTTACTGTATCAAGTCAGTAGGAATGAACGGCTTGTTGGAATTATCAGCAATTTGAAGGAACAGTTGGCGCGTTTTCGTACCCTGTCAATGTCGTATCCTGGACGCTTGCAAGAAACCCTTGAAGAACATTCAGAAATGGTTGAAGCTATTGCAAATGGTGACGTTAGCGCCGCACGTGATGCCGCTGAACACCATATGGAACGGGCGGAAAAAACTTTGTTGAAAGCTTTACGTAAAAGTCAGCGTAGAGATACGAAATGAAACGCTCTGAACTTTTGAAA
>JAFSUE010000177.1 GCA_017445435.1 Selenomonadaceae bacterium
ACTCGGCGGCGAAGGTGAACCGATTCTTTCACAAGATGAATTTAAAGCGCGTCTTCATGAACTTTACAACTTGGGGATACAAGGGCTTGAGTGCTACTATTCACGCTACAACAATGAACAGGAAAAATTTTTGGCTGAATCTGCGCGGGAAAATAAATTGTTGATAAGCGGCGGCAGTGATTATCACGGCTTGAATAAAAATATTGCGCTTGGAACATTGGGAACTGAATCACCTGATATAAAAATTTATCAGCTAACAATTTTACAAAAAATTTTTGAGCAACATAAAATTTCACGAATCAGACAGGCATTTAAGCTTGCCAAAATCGCGCACGAAGGACAAACAGATAAAGCTGGCGTCGAATACATTTATCACCCCATGACCGTTGCTTTTCAATGCGGCGGAAATATTTCTGCAATGATTGTTGCTTTACTTCACGATGTCGCCGAAGATACAAACTTAAGCGTTGACGACTTGCAGAAAAAAATTTCTTTGACTGATGAAGAAATACACGCGTTGAAATTGTTGACGCACGACGAAAAAATTTCCTATTTCGATTACGTTCAAAATATTAGCGCCGACGAACTTGCTAGACAAGTAAAAATCGCCGACCTTAAAAATAATTCAGATTTGTCAAGAATTCCTAAGGAGGTGCAAACGTCAAAAGATTTTAAGCGCGTGGAAAAGTACAAACAAGCTTTAAAAATTTTGAGAGGTGATTAAATTTGTCTATCGGTACAATCTCGGCGCATGGTTATGAGCTTACAGATAATAATTTGTTCAAAAGCAACAAAGAAGGCAACCAATTCGTTTTTGAAATTCCAATGTATCAGCGCCCTTACGTTTGGCGAAAAGATAATTGGGAAGACCTCTTTAACGACATTACAGACAACGAATCGGGCTATTTCATCGGTGCAATAATCTGTATCAATCATGGCACTAACTCTTCAAATAATTATACCGTATATGAAGTAGTCGACGGTCAACAGCGCTTGACGACGTTGAGCCTTTTTCTTTCGGCAATTTATAAAGAATTAATTGACCGTAAGGAAATTTTGAGAAAAAAATTGTCCTCTGAAGAATTTGAAACTTTTTTGGAAAATAATTCTGGTAAATTTACACAGCTGAAAAATTCGTTAATAATATCGTCTGGCGGCGGCAAATTTCGGACGCGCGTATTTCCGCAGAACAAAGATAACGTTGACGATTACTTAAACATTTTAATTTCTTCAAAGCTTATCACTGAAGCAACGCTGGATTACAAAGAAAAAATTGATAAAAATCCTGACGGTCGGCGTTTGCATTTAATCACTAAAGCTTACGAATATTTCGCGGAAAGAATTGTTGAATATGCCGAAGGTTATAACGGTGAATATAAAGACGACACTAACGAACAAATTCACCGTATACTGGAAATTTTAAGCAAGGTAAATTCTTCGCAACTTGTCATGATAGTAGCTGATTCACATTTAAGCGCAAATATTTTGTTTGAGACTTTGAACAATCGCGGAACTCCGCTTACCATAACAGACCTTATAAAAAATCGGCTCTTGTCTCAACTTAAAGAAGATTTCGGCAAAAACAAGAAGGATTTTGAAAAATACAGTCAGCAGTTTATTGAAATTATTGACGGCGTCACAAAGAAAAACGGTAAAGATATTCCTGGCGGCGAGCAAGAAAGATTTTTCCGTCACAGTTACAACGCCTTCCGCACTGAATGGAATTCTAAGTATCCGTCCAACGATAAAAAAATACCTACCTTCCTAATTGGCAAGCGTGCTACTTTGTATGAATCTTACATCAAAATGATAGAGTTTGACCCAGTGGCTGTATTTGAGCAAATAAAAAATTGTGCAAAAATTTATCCGCTGATTCAAGGTCTTACTGGCGGCAAAAATATTTCAACTTCACTTGAAAAGGCGTACCAAGATTTAAGCCGAATTAACGGCACTACTTCATATACTTTGCTGTTGTATCTTGTTAAAAATTCTAAGTCACTCAATCTTAATAGTAATGATGATTTTGAAAAAATTTGCCAACTGCTGATAAGCTTTTTTGTACGTCGCATCCTTACTGATATTCCTCAATCAAACATGCTGGACCCTGTTTTTATCAATTTCATTGAAGAGATTGAGAAAAATAATTATAAGGGTGATTCGATTCATGAAAATTTAGCCCGAATTTTGAAGGAAGCCTACGGCAAAGATGATAACGACGAAAGATTAAAAAGCCGACTTAGCGAAGACGTTTACTCTAAAGGTTCTGCCAATACAGCAATTCGTTTTGTCTTGGTTAAACTGGCGGAATATTATCTCAAAAAAGAATCAGTAGACCTTTGGAAAAAAGCGCACAATGAAAATAAAGGCGACTTTTATAATTGGACGATTGAACACGTACTGCCGCAAACATTGACTGCCAAAAAATTAACTTCCAAACAAAAATCTTGGATTGAAGATTGGATAAAAGTATTGGGCAACGGCAACGAAACAAAGGCTTTAGAAGTTCAATCAGATAATGTCAACAAACTGGGCAACCTTACACTTACTGCATCCAATGCTGAATTGGGCAACCGTTCCTTTGCAGAGAAAAAAACGATGAAAGGCGGTTATTTAGACAGTATCTTATCCAAAAACTTGAACTCCTATATTTGTGAACAGGACGTGTGGGGCGCGGAACAAGTTCAAGCCAGAACTGATTTACTCATCAAAGATATTTTAGAAATTTTTAAATGGTAAACGTAAACAAAAAGCCGACGTTAATTCACGCCGATTTATTAAAAGAATCCCTGCGTTTTTGCGTAGGGAATTTTTTATTTCTTATGAAATTTTACGCGGAATTTAAGATTTTTTTATAGCCGATAAAAATTTTTTTAAGCCGTCGTTGCAGGCGGAAAATTCATTGACAAAGTATCCAATGAAATTTATAATTTTTACTTGACATAATGTCAGATAAATTTTTGAAGGTGGTACAATGAATTATATTAAACTTGGCAATTCAGATTTAAATGTTTCGCGAATTTGTTTAGGCTGTATGGGATTTGGCAACGCGGCGACTGGTCAGCATTCGTGGACGCTGGACGAAGAAAAATCCCGCGAAATTATTAAACATGCGCTTGATAGCGGCGTAAATTTTTTTGATACGGCGATTGCTTATCAAAATGGTACAAGTGAAGAATTTCTTGGACGCGCCGTAAAAGATTTTGCGAAACGAGACGAAGTTTTCATAGCTACAAAATTTTTGCCGCGCTCGACTGATGAAATTGAAAGCGGCGTCACTGGGCAACAGCACATTGAAAATTATCTCGACAAAAGTTTAAAACATCTCGGAATGGATTACGTCGACTTGTACATTTATCATATGTGGGATTATCAAACGCCGATTTACGACATTTTGGACGGTTTAAATAAAGCAGTGAAGGCTGGCAAAGTTCGCTACATTGGCATTGCGAATTGTTACGCGTGGCAGTTGGCGAAGGCGAATTATTTAGCTGAAAAAAATAATTTCGCAAAGTTCATTTCCGTACAAAATCACTACAATTTACTTTTCCGCGAAGAGGAACGCGAAATGGTGAACTTCTGCGCGGAAGACAACATTGCAATGACGCCTTACAGTGCATTGGCAAGCGGCAGACTTTCACGTAAACTTGGTGAAACGTCTAAACGTATGCAGGAGGACAGCTACGCGAAATTTAAGTACGACGCGACGGCGGAAATTGATTCAAAGATTATAAATCGCGTTGATGAATTGGCTACAAAGTACGGCGTAACTATGACGGAAATTTCTTTAGCGTGGCTTTTAACAAAAGTTGATTCGCCAGTCGTCGGAGCGACAAAATTTCATCATATTGACGGCGCAGTTAAATCTGTCGACCTGCAACTTTCTGCCGAAGATATTGCGTACCTTGAAGAATTGTACACGCCGCACGCATTAGTAGGAGTTATGGCGCAGAATAAACCAAATGCAAATAAAAATTCTCAAGTTTGGATGAAAAATGCGCCTAAAAATTGAAAGGGGGATTTAAATGAAGTTCACAAAAAAATTTTTAACTGCGGCAATTTGTCTTGGACTTTTAACGCCGTTTGCCGCGCAGGTTGACAACGTTGCATTTGCCAGCGACGCTGATAAAGCGGCTACAAGTAAAATTAAAGCTGAAAAGTTGAACCTTACAAGTGCATGGGACAAAGTTTTTCCGCAAAGTAAAAATGTTAATCACCGCAAAGTAACTTTTGTCAATCGCTACGGAATTACTCTTGCCGCCGATTTATATGAGCCGAAAAATTACACGGGCAAACTTCCTGCCATTGCAGTTTGTGGACCTTTTGGCGCGGTTAAGGAACAATCATCTGGCTTGTACGCGCAGACTATGGCGGAACGTGGATTTTTAACTATAGCGTTTGATCCGTCATTTACTGGCGAAAGCGGCGGCACTCCACGTTTTGTAGCATCGCCTGACATTAACACGGAAGATTTCTGCGCGGCGGTAGATTATCTTTCGACGCTGAATAATGTTGACGCTAACAGAATCGGCATAATTGGAATTTGCGGTTGGGGCGGAATGGCGTTGAATGCGGCGGCGATTGACACGCGCATTAAAGCTACCGTCACGTCGACAATGTACGATATGAGCCGCGTTATGGCTAACGGCTACTTCGACTACGATAAAACTACGACGCAGTTGGAAAATGAACGCCAGCAAAATCGTTTAAACTTGAATCGGCAACGTACACGCGATTATAAAAATGGAACTTACGCCCGCGCAGGTGGTGTCGTTGATCCACTTCCTGACGACGCGCCGCAATTCGTCAAGGATTATTACGACTACTATAAAACTGAACGCGGCTATCATAAGCGCTCCCTTAATTCAAATGACGGCTGGAACGTGACAAGCGCCCTTTCATTTATGAATATGCCGTTGCTCTGCTACGTCGACGAAATTAAAACGCCCGTACTTTTGATTCACGGCGAAAATGCGCATTCAAAATATTTTTCTGAAAGTGCCTTTGAAATGATGTCACCTACTGGCAACAAAACGCTGATGATTGTTGAAGGTGCTAGCCACGTCGACTTGTACGACAATTTGGACGCCATACCTTTTGACAAGATTGAAGAATTTTTCAATGACAATTTGTAAAGTCTGGGGGTGAAAGATTTGGAAATTATCGGTATAAATCCTGGTGAAGACAGCATTACTTTTACTGCTAACGAATGGAAACATTTCATTGATGAAGTTGGTATGCGTAAGGGATGCGAAATTGAAAAGTGTATTAACAATGCCCGTTATCTTGCTAAACTGGATTATGCAGATGAGCAGTCTGCAAAAGGTGAAGGAACAATGTTTACTTGGGAGGAGTTTCAAAATTTAGCTCATGCCTAATGTACTTTTTACGGGCGATGCTCTGGAACAATTTATGTATTGGGTCAATAATGATAGGAAAATTACTGAAAAAATATATAAACTTGCAAACGATATTGTGCGCAATGGTCCAGACAAGGGTATCGGTAAGCCCGAAAGATTGAAACATAAGCCGTATTGGTCACGTAGAATTGATGATAAAAATCGGTTAGTTTACGATGTTCATGACGACATATTGGATATTAAACATTGTAAAGGTCATTATGACGATTAAAAAATTTTGGAGGCTTAAAATATGCTTGGAAATTTTAGCTTTATGAATGCGACGAAAATTTATTTTGGTGATGATTCGTTGAAATTTTTAAATGACGAATTGCCGAAGTATGGTAAAAACATTCAGCTGATTTACGGCGGCGGCTCGATTAAGCGTAACGGCATTTACGACGCCATTATCGAAATTCTCAAGGCTAACGGCAAAAATATTGTCGAAGACGCAGGAGTTATGCCAAATCCTACCGTTGACAAATTGCGCGAAGGCATTAAAATTGCACGTGAAAATAACGTTGACTTACTTTTAGCGGTCGGCGGCGGCAGTTGCTGTGACTACGCAAAGGCAGTTTCCGTTTCAGTTCATTGTGACGAAGACGCTTGGGAAAAATATTTCATTCGATTTGAAGAACCTACCTGCGAAATTGTACCAGTTGCTTGTGTGTTGACAATGGCGGGTACTGGCTCGGAAATGAACGGCGGCTCTGTCATAACGAATCACGCAACTAAACAAAAAATTGGTCACGTATTCGGTGAAAATGTTATGCCGAAATTTTCAATTCTCAATCCAAAATTTACTTTTTCACTGCCTAAGCGCCAAATGGTTGCTGGCATTTACGATATTTTCAACCACATTTGCGAACAATATTTTTCTGGCACGGACGACAACACTAGCGATTACATTGCCGAAGGTTTAATGCGTTCGGTCATTCACAGTTCGTTAATTGCCGTTGAAAATCCTGAAGATTATGAAGCGCGGTCTAATATTATGTGGGATGCTACACTAGCTTTAAATACGCTTGTCGGCAAAGGTAAGACGCAAGATTGGATGGTACATATGCTTGGGCAAGCTGTCGGCGCGTACACTGACGCCACGCACGGTATGACACTTGCCGCCGTTTCACTGCCCTACTACAAAATGATTATGCCGTATGGTCTGCCGAAATTTAAACGTTTCGCCGTCAATGTGTGGAATGTCGACGCCGCTGGAAAATCTGATGAAGAAATTGCCAACGAAGGCTTGAAGGCTATGGAAAATTGGATGCGCAAAATTGGCGTGACGTTGAAAATTAGCGAACTGGGCGCAACTAAAGATATGATTGAAGGCATTGCAGACGCTACTTTCATTTTGAACGGCGGCTACAAAGTTTTGACTCGTGACGAAGTTATAAAAGTTTTGTCAGATAGTTTATAAGGAGTGGTAACAATCGAATTTCGCGAAATTACGAAGAACGATAAAAAAATTTTTGATAAATATTTGCGCTTAACCTATCACGAAAACTCCGCCTTTAACTTCACAAATTTTTATATGTGGCGGAAATATTATAAAGCGCGTTGGGCAGTTGAAGACGACGTTTTATTTGTTCGGTACGGCGAAAATTTTTTACAGCCTTTCTGCGCGGATGATAAAGTTGAAAGTGCCGTTAAAAAGATTGTTGATGAGTACAAAAAAAATCCCGCGTCCGAATTTATTTTTATCAACGCAGAAAAAATTTTTGTTGAACAGCTTAAAAAAATTGACGGCTTGAACTTTGAATTTCTGCCGCAACGTGACAGATTCGACTACGTTTACTCGACGCAGGATTTAATAAATTTGTCTGGCAGAAAATATCATCAGAAAAAAAGTAACATTAACGCCTTCAGAAATACTTATCCTGCCGCGCAGTACGTTTCAGACTTCACGGACGAAATTAAAAATTTGTGCGTCGAACGAATGAATATTTGGTACACTGAACACGACTTGACCGAATATCCCGCCTTGCCGTTTGAACGTGACGCCATAAAAGAATTGCTTGACGACTTCGACTTCTTCGACATAAAAGGCGGCGCGTTGCTTTTCGCGGGTAAAGTTATAGCTTTTTCATTTGGCGAACAGCTTAATGAAGATACTGCCGTCATTCACATTGAAAAGGCGGACTTCGACTTAAAGGGCGCTTATGCTTTCATCAACCAGCAATTTGTGGCGCGTACGTGGAAAGATTTAAAATTTATCAATCGTGAGGAAGATTTAGGCATTGCGGGAATTAGGAGCGCTAAAGAATCTTATCGACCTATCAAGATGATTGAAAAGTTTCACGTGAAATTGAGGTGACGTGATGAAAAAAATTTTTATGACATTAATGTCTGTCGTTACGATTTTTTTAATGGCGGCTTGTGGAAATTCAGATGCCGCGCAAACTTCCAACGCCGCGCAGAATGATAAACCGCCGCAGAAAAAAATTCTTGTAGCGTTTTTCTCTGCGACTGGCAACACCGCTGAATTGGCGAAAAATCTTTCAACGGTAATTGACGCCGATTTATACGAAATTAAGCCGAAAGTTGAATACACTTCTGGCGATTTGGATTGGCACAATGAAAATTCCCGCGCTACCGTTGAGATGAAGGAAGGCAATGAAAATGTTCGTCCTGAAATTGACGGTACGGTTGAAAATTTCGGCGGCTACGAAACGATTATAATTGCTTATCCCATTTGGTGGAACACTGAACCGCGCATTATTGATACGTTCCTTGAAAGTTACGATTTCAAGGGAAAAATTGTCATTCCTGTTTGTACGTCTGGCGGCAGTGACATTCAGCACAGTGAAGCGCGTATGAAAAAAATTTGTCCCGCCGCTACGTGGAAAAATGGTCAAAGATTTACTTCACATACTACGCAGGACGAATTGAAAACTTGGTTTAGCAAACTTTAAGCTGTAAATATTTTTCCAAATAAAAAAAGTTCCTTTCAACAAAAATTGAGAGGAGCTTTTTTTATTGCTTTTATTTAACTAATGCTTTAAAATAAAAAAAATTCTTTAACTACTATAAATTTTACCGTAAGATAGAATTTATTTTAATAAATTAAGAAACGGAGAAAATTATTTTGAATGATGAACGTTTTAACAAAGTTTTCATTGGCTCTGGCTTAGTTGCCGAACTTTTTTTGAATGCGCTGATAAACCACAAAGGCGAATCGCCCGAAGACTTTTACATTCTTGGTAAACAGGAAGATCGTTGCGAACGGCTTAAACAGAAATATCAGATTAGGGCTACAACAAATTTTAATGCGTTTGTGTCGAAGGCTAAAGTAATTGTTTTAGCGGTGGACGTTTGCGACTTGAGAGACATTCCCGAAATGGTTGAATTGATTCGTGATAAAGTTCCGCCTAAAGCGCTGATAAATTCCGTGACGCCTGAATTAAAAATCGCGGAGATTGAAAAATATTTTCCGAATCATCCTGTAATGCGATTGTCATTTAATTTTTCAATTATGAACGGTAACAGCATAGGAAGTTATTTTTGTGGCTCTGTTGACTCTGAAGACACAAAAGCTGTAGCAAAATTTTTAATTGAGTGTTTCGGCGAACTTATCGAAGTTGAAACAGAAGATGACTTCGATAAACTTCACGACATAATTTTTGCGCAAAATTGTAGCAACTACCTTGCAATAAATTCTTTCATTAAATCTGCAATAAAACTTGGCTTGAGTCCTCAACAGGCTAGGAAAATCGCGTCTAGCACTTATAAGGGCGTCGGTGAAACTTTTTCCGAAAAATACAAAGATGATACCTTGCGGCGAATGTTCGACTTCAAAGGCGTATTCAACAGGGGCTTGGAATTGATGGACGAATTGGGTATGTCTAAAGAATTGGAAAGTGTTCATGAAATGACGCCTGAAACTATAACTGAAAATTTACAGCCGATTGTACGTACCTTCCGCAGGGATGACGCTGATAATTATAAATTCCACTATAAAAATTGGGAATAATTTAACGCGTGAAAACTTCAGCTTAATGTGAATCGAATTCCGCAATTAAATTTAAGCGGCTCAAACGTTGTTGCTCCGATTTTGTTTTGCAAAGGTTGCGCCAAATTTCGCGATAACATCTTTCTAAATTTCGCATATAAACATTTGCATTCATAAGCGTTGACTTTAACAGTTGGTCGCGCAGTCCCGCATGATAACCAGCGATAAAAGCTTTTTGCTGTCCTATGTGGACGGCTTTTTTTATGTAGTCCATTGGATTAATAGCGATAAGTTCAGGCAAATCAGCGGCAGTTAAAATCGACGTGCCGAAA
>JAFSUE010000019.1 GCA_017445435.1 Selenomonadaceae bacterium
AATTTCCAATTTCAAGCCGTTACTGAGAACTTATAAAAAGTTGTAAACTTCTATGTCCCATTCCTGCTTCATCGCGTCCGCTAATTTAATTAAGAATTAAAAATTAAAAATTAAGAAATTCTGCATTCTTAATTCTTAATTGATATACGTATCCCAACTTTTCAAAGAATCGTTGAGATTATATAACGTGGAGCAGAAATAAACACCATAAAAAATTTTCAGTAACGGGTTCACCTCCTTATTAAAATTTATAATTTATTATAAATTAGTTTAAGCTGTTAATGAGCCTCCATTCTAGCTAAAAAATTCTTCATTCTTAATCCTTAATTATTATTAGTAGTGCGGATGAGCTTTTACATAATCAACAGGACGACTCCAATCAACATGAACGCCTGTTGTTTCCCAAAGGCGCGTCAAGGCAATTTTCAAGCTTTCTACGTCAGCCTGCGGATTAATTTTTTCCGCCGTAAAATCTAAAAGCGTTTCATGCGGAATTTGAATTTCATGAATCGTCGTCAAAAAATTTTCCGCCTTACGCTTGCCATCTTCGTCACCAAGCACGACAATAACTTTTTTCTGCGCGTCATCATATTCGACGTAGCCTAAACTGCCATTGTAGCTTATCGCAACGCTAAAATTTTCATTCAAACTTTGACGCACCTCCCGTCTGTATAATATTAAATTTTTTTCTGTAAAATTGCAAGTACGTTTTTATTGAAAAGCGAATCGACGAACTTTAAAAAGCGCGTACTAAGCGGCGAAAGTTCCTTCAGCTTGTTCCACGTCAACGCCAAAGTAAATTTTATCGGCGGTGAAAGTGGAATAGATTTAAAATTGGATTCAGGCGTTATGGCGAATCGCGGTAACAATGAAATTGCCGCGCCGCTTGATACCAATTCTTTAATCGTTTTTAGTTGTGACGTACTTAACAAAATTTCTGGCGAAAATCCCGCACTTGCTGAACGTTGCCTTATGGCGAAGTTTTGAAAAGTTCCAGCTGGCTGTAAAATAAATTTTTCGTGACGTAGCGATTGAAAGGAAATTTTTTCAGCCGTTGCAAGTTTATGATTGAGCGGCAAGCACAAATAAAATTCGTCGTCCAAAAGATTCAGCGAATTTTCCAACGTTTCGCCCGCCTTCAGATAAACTATGCCGAAGTCCAACGCGCCATTTTCTAAATTTTCGTGTACGGTAAGTGAATCGCTACATTCTTGCAAGTCGATTAAAATTTCTGGATTAGCCGCTTGAAATTTTATAAAAATATTTGGGAACAGGTACGACTCAACCATTGGCGGCACGCCGAAACGTATAACGCCGCCGCTTTTATTTTGAAAACGTTCGATTGAAGTTTCTGCCGCTTTAACGTCCTGCAAAATTTTTTTCGCGTGAATCAGAAAAACTTGTCCTGCCTCTGTCAAGCTAATCTGTTTTTGACCGCGATTAAAAAGCGTGACGTTTAATTCTGTTTCTAAAGATTGAATCGCCTTCGTTACGGACGGTTGCGACACGTGAAGAAATTGCGCCGCCTTCGTGAAATTTTTCAGCGCACTTACTGTACAAAAATATTCCAACTGCCGCAATTCCATAACAATAACTCCTAGATTAGCTTGTAGCTGGTAGAAAATTTTTCATTACGCATTACGCATTAAGCATTCCTAATTCAAACTGGCTCCTCGTGTGTCCAAGTCCAAAATTAACGCGGTCGATTGTACGTCAAACTTTTTGAAAGTATGAACCATTTCTGCCGCAATGTCATTTTCAAGCCGTCTATTTGCCGCCGAAAATGCAATAAGGCTGGGACCTGCTCCACTAAGTACAACGCCCAACGCGCCAGCTTTTTTAGCCGCCGTGAAAACTTCCTCCATACCTGGAACTAATTTTGTACGGTACGGCTGATGTAAGGCGTCATCAAAGGCGATTGACAAAAGTTTTTCTTTGCCTTCGATTAACGCGGCAACTAACATTGACGCTCGGCTAACGTTGAAGATAGCGTCTTTAAGCGGAACTGTTTTAGGCAAAACTTGACGCGCTAATTTCGTCGACAATGGAAAATCTGGTACGGCTACGATTAATTTCAATTTTATTTTTGGCAGGAAAGAATAAGTATGTACCAAATTTTTATCAACGACGCTGACGGTAAAGCCGCCGAAAATTGCAGGTGCAACGTTGTCGGGATGACCTTCAATTTCAGTTGCGAATTTTAAAATATCGTTGCGCGTGAAGTGATTGTCGACTGCCGCATTAGCGCCGATTAATCCTGCAACGATAGCCGCCGCGCTTGAACCAAGCCCACGTGACATTGGCACGCGATTATTCATAGAAATTTCCGCGCCTTGAAATTTTTCTGCCGCGCCAGCACGTTCAAGTACTAGCCGCGCAGATTGCCATACAATATTTTTTTCATCGTTGGGGATTGTGTCCGCGCCTTCGCCAACAGCTGAAATTGTCAAGCGCTTTTCCTCAAGGAAAGTAAATTTAAATTCGTTGTAAATTGTCGCCGCAAGTCCTAAACAGTCAAAGCCTGAACCACAATTCGCGGAAGTTCCTGGCACTTTCACTGTAATAATATTTTTTGCGGACGAAGTTTCATTGTCCATTCTGTAACTAATCACCAACTTTTAATTTAATTTAGGGTAAAAGAAATCTATCTGACCAAACAAAAATTTCACTTAGTTTGACGGTAAGGTCTGGAAAGATTGAGAGCGTTATTTCAGACTTTACGGCGGCTTTATCCTCATCAGACATATGTTGCCATTCTACGTCGTCTTCCTTGTAGAGAATGTATTCATCATCAAGATAAAATTTGCCGTCACGCAAAAGGTAAACGTCGATTGTCCTGTAATAAGGATCGACAATCCAATATTCTTTGACGCCGCAAGCTTCGTACGAATCTTTTTTGACGGTAAGGTCACGTTTTTTAGTGGAGCGTGAAAGTACTTCGACAACCATATCTGGCGCACCGTAAATCGCGTTGCGACGGCTTAAAATACTTGCGTTTTCATTTGTTACGACGCACAAATCAGGCTGAAAAAAATTTCCGTCTGGCAAATGAACATCAACATCATCGGTAAAAACATAGCCACATTTATTAGCTACGACGTAATTAAAAATTTTTGCACTCAAAGACATTATTACTCCGCTGTGATTAAGCGGTGCAGAAGGGGACATAAATTTTACACCTCCGATAATTTCATAAGGGTTATAAAAAAGCGCGTCGTTAAGCATTTCAATTCATCTCCTTTCTTACCGTTAGCCATTTTAAAAATTTTTTACCGAATTATTTTTAACCTCATTCAATACATTTGCCACGTTCAACGCTAAAAATTCGCAGGCTTTTGGTATAAAATGTGTAGCGTCTTGATAGGCTTGCAGTGGAAAATTTTTTGTTATGGCGTATAAATCGTGAACTAAGCCGCCGTTTCTCAAAATTATTTCGCGGGCAACGTCATTATATTTTTCAATGTCAGCATTGCTACGATAAAAAATTTTTCTGTCAAAGCGCCCCTCTAATACTGGCGTCGACGTAGCAAAAATAATTTTAGCCTGTGGAAAAAGATATTTCAAGCGGTTAAATGTTCGTTCAATCAAAATTCCGTAGTCATTCAAAGGCGTCTGCGGTTCATCGCCGAAAATTCGTACAACGTCCCAAAGTCCATTGTTCCAGTAAACAATTTGCGTATCGCTTGACCATTTTAAATCGCGTGACCATTCATAAAGCGCCCTGAAGGTGTACGCAACGAATCTTCCATTTTCTGGCGGATAAAAAATCTTCATCGTGTCGCGCAGAATAAATTTTACAAGTTCCCTGTAACTTAAGCTGATACTGTCGCCGATTAGTAAGGCAGAAAAATTTTTGTCAGCTGATTTTCCGTCGTTCATAGTCAATCCTTTCACGGCAAGTTAAATTTATTTCTAAGCATAAAGTCAAATTTTTCAACGTCGCTAAGTTCATCGTTGCTTTGATAAAGTTGGGTACTGAAAAATCTTTTCAGCTTAGCATTAAGCCACTCTCTACCGTCTGCGCGGACGCGGTTTCTAATATCAGCAAAAGTAATTTTCGTACTGTACGGAATATTTCCAAACGTCAAAAAAGAATGTCCATTGTAGCAATGAGCGATTGAGCATTTACCGACAGGGAAAGTTGGGAAGTCTGATTCAGGATTTGCAAAAACATCGCCTAAACTTCTGCCGCAATAGCAAGGTCGCGCCATACCTGTACACAAATTTATATTTGCTGACCAAATTCCCGCGTAGCAAAATTCTTCCTGCCGCTTACCAAAAATTTTTTTCTTGTAGTCAAACATTTGAGAATCGAACTGTCCCCAAATTTTATAGTACTCATCTTTAGGAAGTTTGCTTAAAATTTCAATGCCTTTCGTTCTATCATCGCGTGCAATGGTAATGTGAGGAAGTGCTCCGAAATTTTTCAGCGAAAATTCCTTCACTTCGTCAATGTACGGTATAAGTTCATCACTCGGCGTAATTTCGACGTTAGCTGACGCGCCTGCCGCCCAAATTGAATTTACATTGCGTGCGAAAAGTTCAAGCATATTTCTTTTTTTCAGTTCAAGATAATGGAAGGAACATTTAAATTCAAGATGCGCTAAAAGTTCCTTATCCCACGCCAAAAATTTTTGTAACACAGGCGTAATGGTGCAGTTCGTCACAAATTCAATGTAATGTCCTTCTTCAGCAAGCCGCCGCATATAAATTTCAATGTCGCGCGTCAACAAAGTTTCACCGTCCGCGCAGACATTTATATACGCTGGACCGCCTAAACGTTTTTTCGACAGCGCCTTTGCAACTTGTTCGGGGGAATATTTCATTTCAGGTTGAACGCCTTGATAGGATTCTGGACGTTGCGCCAAGTAGCAGTAATTACAGCGGAAATTACAAATTGACATCGGAATTGCCAAGAAAATTAATTTTTTAACAGAATCTGTTCTATTTGCCGCAAGACGACGCGGTAAAACGCTATCAAAGGATTGTTCTGCACATACCTCCCCCGTTTCAGATTTTTATCAGAAAAGTTAAGTTCCATAAACCATTCCAGTCCAAATTTCTTTAAGTTATCGGGATTTTTGCGGAAACGATTTTGAATAGCGCCATACAAAGGAAGCGCGTTTGAATTTGCCATATTGAAAAAGTCGGGCTTCTGAAAATCTTCCTTCATCTTGTCGAGAATTGCAGGAAATTCTGTAAAGCCCATTTCCGCAGGATTTTCACCTTCTGCAAGTATTTCTAAAATCGTGCGATAACATTTTTCACAATGGCAACAATTTCCGCCGCCAGCAGATTCCCAACATACGCGCAGGTTAATTTCAATGCCGCTTGTACGTTTATATTCGCAGATTCGACGAACTTTATCTTGGCGTTCAAATTCGTAGCCGTCGTGTATGGTTATACATTTGCCAACTTTAACGTGATTGTCAATAGTTGGGTCGGACGCGCAAGTATAGTTGCCCTTGTCTTTTTCAGTGTACGTCGACGCGATATAAAGTTTTGAAATTTTGCGAAGGTATGTATAAGGCGCAGCGTGACCAATAATTCCTATACCGTGCTGGAAACCGTGCCACCAACCGTCGCCGCATAATGGGATGACTTCCTGCGAAAGTGCGCCTTCATTTATAACGTAGCGGAAAGACGAACGTATAAAAAGATTTTGGCAGTTAAACTTTTTAGCCGTATTAAGTGAATGGGCTTTAACTTTATTCCAGCCGTCAAAGTCATTCAGCTTTACATCAGAGCCCCACAAAGTTATCAGCGTTGGATTTTCTTTTACGTGAGAAATTAAAGTATTGAACGAATCAACGCCGCCGCTAAAAAATGCCGCCGTATTTTCGCTAACTTCGTAGTCATTAGCCACTAATTTTTCAACAGTCAACTTGCCGCCGAAATTTATTTGCGGATACATTTCTGAATAGCCGCATTTAACTTCGTCGAGATTTTCATAAAAGTTTTTATCAAGTTCAGGCACAATAATTTCTGCGTTGAAAACCCACGCTATTGGCAGGAAGTTGCAAAGCATTGGGATAACCGCAATATTTTTTGGCGTCGCTGAAATATTTTCGCTGTACTCAACAAAAAATTCTGCCTTCGTGTTGAAGAATTTTTTCCATGTACCTTGAACGGTGTACCGATAAACAATCGCATTGTCCATAACGTCCACGTCGTCAACGATGAACTTATTATCAAGCGGCTTGTCTGATACCCCCCCCCTTGTGGCAGTTATCGCATTCAAAGTTTCAGCAAATTTTGAGGCAAAATTTTTATCAATCTGCGCGGGCAAAGTTTGATTGTAAGATTGCGTGATGAAATTTTCCATATCAGCAAAATTTTTTCCTTCGCCGTAGAAAATGGACGGAATATCTTTGAACCACTTAATGCCAGAAGAAATTTTCGTGTCGAAAGATTTAAATGCCATGACGGGCGTCCGCGTGACGTAGGAAAAAACTACGCCGTGAAATCTATCTGTAATGACAAGGCGACTTTGACGAATTTTCATCAGCACATCCAAAACTTTTTGTTCGCGATTTTCCTTGTAAATAATTTCATTTATCACGGTGTCAATCACGCTGAAAGGAATATTTTGACGCGCTAAAAATTCCTGCAACCTTTGAACGGTCGAATCATCACGAACTTTTTCTTTGTCGTGACGCAGAACAAAGAGGACGCCTTCACGCTCAACTTTTACGTTGTCCAAAGTACCGAAAAGCGCAGTCACAACGTCAGGCAAAAGGTACGTATTAATTTCTGGAAAAATTTCATTAGCAAGATTAAAACTATTTTCGTCGCGCAACATTAAATGTAAGTCGGGGTGCGCGTTGTAAATTTGTTTGCTAATAACAAGTTGATTTTGCCCATCGGCATCGTAGGTGAAATGAATACTTTGCGGAAAGATGATAATTTTGTTGTCGTGAAATTTTTCAATAACGCTACGGCGGAAAATTTCTTCATTGACCCACAAATTTCCGAGATTGCCGCCGCCGTGCATTACAATTAAGTCATAAGGTTGAACGTACTTTTGGAAACCTAAACCGTAAAAAATTTCGCTCAATTCGCCCGTCAAATAAGGGTATGGAACGTCGATAATTTGATAACTTGGGAAAAATTTTTTCAGCACAATGTATTCTGAAAAGACAATAGCTTGGTCGCCAATATTTCCGTGACGCGGCGTACCGACTAAGAAAATTTTTTTTGCGTCAGTACTCATTTCGTCGAAAAGTTTTAATAT
>JAFSUE010000178.1 GCA_017445435.1 Selenomonadaceae bacterium
AACAATCTCAATACAAAGTACGTGTACGAAATAAAAAAAGTTCCCAACGGTACGGTTATGATAATCGTTGAATCGTCTGGACAATATCGCAGTGTCTTTTATCGCGGCGCAAATGATTTACTCACACCCGAACTTATTTTGAAGGCGGCGGACGATTTAAAACAATGCGGCTTGATTGTCGTACAGCTGGAAATTCCGCTTGAGACGGTTTACGCGACGATTGATTTTGCAAATGAAAATAAAATTCCCGTGCTGTTAAATCCTGCGCCGATGAATAAAGATTTTTCAATGGACGCGGCTTGTAAATGTGATTTTGTCGTACCGAATGAAGTTGAATTGAAACTTTTAACTGGAATGGCAGTTGATTCTGTTGACGACATACGCGCGGCGGCGAAAAAACTTTTTTCTCACGGTTTAAAAAATCTTATCGTGACAATGGGCAAACGCGGTTCAATGTGGCTGGCTGAAGGCGTTGAAGAATTTGTGCCGACGTTGAAAGTTGATTCTGTCGACAGCACAGGCGCGGGCGACGCTTATATTGGTTGTTTCGTCGAAACTTACGCGCGAACTGGCAACGTTATCGACTCAATGAAACGCGCTTCAAAGTACGCGGCATTAAGCGTCACGCGAAAAGGTACGCAGGATTCATACTTGACGGCTGATGAGTTTGAAAAATTTTTATCGCAAAATTAAATTTCAGTTTGTTTATAAACGAAAAAAATTCTGTCAATTTTTAATAACATTGTGAAATTCCCTTGCCATACGAAAACAATTTATGTATAATCGCGTCAACAGTAGATTCTTTTTTCAGATAAATCAAACGAAGGAAGGGTTTTTAATGATAACACCTGAACTTTTGGCAAGGATTAATGAACTTGCACGTAAAAAACGTACTCAAGGGTTGACTGAATCAGAAAAACTTGAACAACGGCGTCTTTATGATATTTATTTATCAGCGATTCGCGGACAAGTTATAAATCTTTTGGACAGCATAGAATTTGTGGATGAGCAACAACAAAATCCGCAAAGTACAAAAAAAAAGAAGGTTCTGCATCAAACGACGCTTAGCCTTGAACAAGTTTATCATTAAATTTATATTCATTAAATTTATATTGTACTATTATTCAACTACTCACTACTCACTACTAACTACTAACTACTGACTACTTACTAAGTATGATATTCGCCATTAATTTTGACGTATTCGTAGCTGAAATCGCAACTCCAAACAGTAGCTGACGTGTCGCCCAATCCCAACTCAATGTCAATGATAATGTCACGCGCCGCCATAATCTTTTTAAGTGCGCCTTCATCATACTTCACGCCGACGCCGTGCGCGTAAACGTCAATTCCGCCAAATTTAACTACTGTTGCCGAAGGATTAATCTTTACGCCTGAATATCCTACTGCGCAGATGACACGCCCCCAGTTGGGATCTTCACCGAAAAATGCCGTCTTAACCAATGGTGACTTCGCAACGCTCATTCCAACTTTTTTAGCGTCGTCAAAATTTTCAGCACCGCTTACGTTGATTGTCAAAAACTTTGTAGCGCCTTCACCGTCAGCGGCTATTTTTTTTGAAAGTTCGCGACAAATACTTTCCAGCGTCGAATAAAATTTTTCGTAGTCAGCATTCTTCGCCGTAATTTTAGCATTGCCAGCCGCGCCATTTGCAAGCACCGTCACCATATCGTTAGTGCTCATATCGCCATCAATGGAAATCATATTAAACGTGACTTCGGTTATTTCGCTAAGCGCCGCTTGCAAAAGTTTTTGTTCAATATCAGCGTCCGTCGTGATGAAACAAAGCATCGTTGCCATGTCAGGTTGAATCATTCCAGAGCCTTTAGCAATCGCGCCAAAACGTACTAACTTCCCGCCAATTTCAATTTCCGTAGCACAAGATTTTGAGTAAGTGTCCGTCGTGACAATCGCATTTCCAGCGTTGACACTACCTTCACGCGAAAGATTTTTTACGGCGTTTTTAATGCCAGCTTCCATTTTATCCATTGGCAGGTTGACGCCAATAATTCCAGTCGACGCTACAACTACATCGTCAGACTTGCAATTCAATTCAGCGGCGGCAATTTCAGCCATTTTTTCAGCGTTGCGCAAACCTTGTTCACCAGTGCAAGCATTGGCACAGCCAGCGTTAGCAACTATAGCGTGGGCAGTTCCAGTATCGACAACAATTTTGCTAACTCGTATAGGGGCGGCGGCTACTTGATTTTTTGTAAAGACGCCAGCTACAGCCGCTTTCTTTTCAGTGTAAATGACGGCGACATCAAGGTTGCCGCTTTTTTTTATACCTGCGCGGACACCAGCCGCCTTGAAACCTTGCGGGTAAGCAACGCCCGCTGTTTTATGCTCTTCACTAAACATAAATTAAAATTTCCTCCTTTTAGGTAGTGTTCACACTAAAGAATCAATCACCATAGCAAAAAGAATAAATCCCTCAAATACTACGTCTAACTTATCGTAACGCGTAAAAATTCGACGAAACCGTTTTATTCTTCTAAAAAAACGTTCAACTTCATTGCGTTGCTTATACAGTT
>JAFSUE010000179.1 GCA_017445435.1 Selenomonadaceae bacterium
AACGCATAAATCCAACACGCGAAAAATTTTTAACGATAAAAATTCTGGCGGCGTCTTCAATCAATGGCAACGCGGCATTGAATCTGCGCGGGGAAGTTTGATTTGGATAGCTGAATCAGACGATTACAGCGACGAAAACTTTTTAGAATCGCTTGTCGACGCCTTCACTGATGACGCGGTACAACTTGCCTTCGCGCGTTCAGACTTCATACAAGACGGCGTTAAAACTTTTACCACCGAAGAATACTTGCACGACGTGACAAGCTTTGATTGGACGAAAAATTTTGCCGTCACAGCCGCTGAATTGGTTGAACTTGGTTTTGGCGTGAAAAATATTATTCCCAACGTTAGCAGTACGATTTTTCGCAAGCCGTCAAGCATTCGTGAAAAAGTTCGTGAACTTTGGCAGGATATGAAACTTTGCGGCGATTGGCTTTTCTACCTTGACATTATAAAAGGCGGTTGCGTCTACTACACGGCGGCGGCTACAAATTATTATCGCGTTCACAAAAAAAGTACGTCACTTAAAATTCAGAAGGAGCCGCGCTATTACGAAGAACATCAGAGCATTGCAGAATTTGTGGCGGAAAATTATCACGTCACGCCGTCCGTTCATGAAAAACATTTCGTGCAGTTGCAGGAACATTTTTTCAGCTACTACGGCGGCACGGATATTGAGGAACTTAAAAAATATTTTGACGTGAAAAAAATTTTAGGCGTCAAGCGTAAGCCCAATATTTTAATGTGCGTCTTTGCATTGAGTATTGGCGGCGGCGAAACTTTCCCGCTGATTTTGGCAAATGAACTTAGCCGCAGAGATTTTCCCGTAACGGTGATTGATTTTCAAATGGCGGAGGAACTGCCCGACATTCGGAAAAAGTTGCATAACGATATACCGTTAATTCGTCTTGGCAAAACTGCTGGGCTTGACGACGTGATTGACCAGTTCAAAATTGACATTGTCCATTCACATCACGGATCAGTTGACGAAGCGGTTAGCTACGTTGCCGCTGAAAATCCTGCACTTCATCACGTCATAACCTTGCACGGTATGTACGAAGCGACGGCGGAAGTTCACTTGAAAAATTTGTTGAACTGCGTTAAAAAATCTGTCGACGCCTTCATCTACATTGCGGAAAAAAATTTGCAACCGTTCATCAATCACGATTGGACGCCTGACGAAATTTTTCATAAAATTGGTAACGGGCTGGAAAGTTCTACTGGTACGCCAATTCCGCGCAGTGAATTAAACATTCCGCAAAATTCGTTCATCTGCTGTACGGTTAGCCGCGCCATTCCTGAAAAAGGCTGGCAGTCCGCTATTGACGCCGTGACGCTTGCAAATAAAAATAGTCCGCGCAGAATCGATTTAGTTTTAGTTGGCTCTGGCGAAATGTACGACAAGTTGAAAGGTAAAGTTCCTGACTTCGTACATTTGACGGGCTTTAAAAGCAACGTCCGCGATTACTTGACGACGGCTGATGTTGGATTATTGCCGAGTGAATTTTTGGGTGAAAGTTTTCCGCTTATGATAATTGATAGCCTTTTCAGCGGACGACCTGTCGTCACGTCGAACTTGGGCGAATCTGCGGAAATGTTGAAGACGGATAACGGCGAATTGGCAGGGATTGTCTTTGACCTCAACGAAAATGATAAAGTGCCGATTGAAAAGTTGGCGGAAATTTTGACGACGTTAGCGAATGACGGCGGCGAATACGAAAAAATTTCAGCGCGTGTACCGAATGCGGCGAAGAAATTTTTCATTGAAAGCGTAGCCGAAAAATATATTGACGTTTACAACGTAGCTAGTAAGTAGTGAGTAGTGAAATTTTTTTCATTACGCATTACGAATTCCTCATTACGCATTAACAAAAAGGATGTGACGAATTGGTCTTACGAATAATCACGGGGATAATCGGTATAGCAATAGCGGCAGTACTAATTCAAATTGGCGGAACACCATTTGCCTGTGCGGCGATACTTTTAGCGGTTATAACTTGGTTTGAATACTGCGCGGCGTTCAATCGCGCTGGCGTGTCAACGTCGTACATTTTCGGCGCGATAACTTTAATATTAATGTTGTGTTGCGCGTGGCTTGGCAACTTTGAAGAAATGCTTGGCGCTATGACATTGGGAACAATTATAATGTTCGCGTCAATGGTAATTTTAGGTTCGCGACCAACTGACATTTGCGTTTCAGCGGCAGGCTTGATTTACTTGGGAATGCCATTCACGCATTTAATTTTACTGCGTTTCTTGACAGATGAGCGCTTGCCGTCTGAATCGATTGACACAGTAGCATTGCCCGACATTAGCGGCAACCTTAGCGCGTTGATAGCAAATTTTGACTTGGCGCACGTACAAGCACTTTTTAATATCGATATGGGCTGTAAACTTGTCTGGCTTTTATTCCTCTGCACGTGGGCAAGTGACACTTTCGCGTACTTTGTAGGTTCAGCGATTGGCAGCCACAAGTTAGCGCCGTCGATTAGCCCAAATAAAACGGTTGAAGGAATTTTCGGTTCACTGGTAGGCACGGTAATAACGGCGATAATCTTCGGACATTTTTTATTTGGATTTGAATTGACGCAAATGGCAATTTTAGGCGTTATCATGGCGATAGCGGCGACGTTGGGCGATTTGGCAGAGTCGACGATAAAACGTTTTTCTGGCGTGAAAGATTCAGGATTTTTAATTCCAGGACATGGCGGAGTATTTGACAGATTCGACAGCTTACTTTTCACTGCGCCAATTTTTTACTACTTCGCCGTAGTGACTGGCTTGACTTCGTGAAAGTTTTTAGTAAGTAGTTAGTAGTCAGTAGTAAGTAGTGGTGAAAAAAAAATTGTGGTAATTACGCGGCATTTCAGCGCCCTGTGGACTTGAACGTAAAAGAACACAATGACGCGGCGAATTGCTGAAATTACTGCAACGTAAGCCGCGAGCGCGCAAATGCCGCTATGTTTCTTTTTGCTACTTTTTCTTTGCGCCAAAGAAAAAGTAGTTTAAATAAATTAAAAATAATTATTCAACAGCCCCTAGTAGTTTTAACTTAAAAGCTACAAGCTAACAGAAAATTTTGTGTAAAGGCTTTTCAACGTCCACCGAATTAGTTATAATGCTTTTAAGAAATTACCACGAATTTATTTTTTAGGGGGAAATTTTTATGGCGTTTAACGAAAAAATTTTTCAATCCGTCATCACGGAATTTGAGGCTACTCCTGAAATGCTCCGTGAAATTGCTACGAATTTTCGTCAAGATTTGCAACTTGGCTTGAAAAATCCTGACAACTCTTCACTGCGTATGCTGAAATCTTACGTTGGACTTCCCAGCGGCAAAGAAACTGGCGAATTTTTAGCGCTGGATTTTGGCGGAACTAATGTTCGCGTTTCAAGAATCAAACTTAACGGCGGCGGCGAATTTGAAATTATTAAACGCGTCGGTGAACCGTTAATCGTCGAGGGCGAATACGATTATATCGGCAAAGATTCAACTGCCGAGCAAATGTTCGACTTCCTTGCAAAACTTATCGACGAAGCGATTGACGGCGACCATAAAACTAAATTTTATCTTGGTCATACATTTTCTTTTCCGTCGACGCAGGACGATTTGAACAACGCCCGCTTAATTATTTGGACGAAAGAATTTGCTACGCCAGGCGTTGAAGGCGAAGTTGTCAACGATTTACTTAACGCCGCCTTGAAACGGCGCGGTATTGAAAACGTTGAACCTGTTGCTGTCATCAATGACACGGTTGCAGTTTTACTTTCAGCCGCGTATAAAAATGCTGGAATTTATATCGGCTCAATTTATGCGACGGGTCATAATACTTGCTACCTTGAACCGAGCATTCACGATCCTAAAGGCGTTGGACTTGGCGGAATGATTTTAAATCTTGAGTCAGGCGGCTTTATGAAGTTGACGCCGAATCGTTTTGATATGGAGTTTGACAGGAAGTCTGAAAAGCCCGGTGAACAACGCCATGAAAAAATGGTGTCGGGTCGTTATATGGGCGAACTTTTCGGTATGGCTATTGCTGAACTTTTAGATGAAAAAGGCAAACAGTACGGTTTCACGTCAATAGATATGTCGATGATAATTTTGGACGAAACGCCTAACCTTGAAAAAGCTACACAGATTGTTGAACAGCGTACTGGTAAAGCGCTTGAAGTTGGCGACGTTAAAAAGATTAAAGAATTGGCGGCGGCGATTGTCATTCGCTCTGCACGAATTGTAACTTGTTCGTTCGTAGGAATTATTTGGCAACGTGCGGCAGACGGCGCGATTGAGAAACAGCACATCGCTATTGACGGTTCAGTCTATGAAAAAATGCCGCTTGTCAAAGAAAATATTGCTAAGGCATTGAGTGAACTTTTGGGCGATGACGCGGCGAAAGTCGACACGATTTTAGATAACGGCGGCAGTGGACTTGGTGCGGCGATTGCAGCTGCTATGGCAGTGGAATAATTAAGAATTAAGAATTTAGAATTAAGAATTTAAAAAATTGAGGGTTGGAAAAATTCCAGCCCCTTTTTTTAAATTAAGAACTTAAAATTTTTCAGTCAAGGTAAGTTTGACAAAGTAAAAAAACTTCCAATGATTTGTGATTCGTTGGAAGGCGTTTTTTTGGAAAATTTTATTGACGTGAAAATTTTTATCTGCTAAAATTTAATTGATGATAACGCTATCATCTCCAAGAAAAAATAAAAAAGAGTCAGTCGGTGTTTCCCCGTCGGCTACCTCTCAATCGTTAAAATTGAATGGGAATTGCCGCTGTACAGGGCGGCTTTTCTACGTTAGTCCTTGAAAAAGGCGACGTAGACAATGGCGACGGTTTGAATTACCGTACAAATAATATCGATAATATCCATCCATACGCCATCACCTCCTCACAAATGTGAGAGGTAAGCCGACTCACCGTCTGACTTGAAAAAATTATAGCAACTGGAAATTTTTCAGTCAAGGTAAGTTCGGCAAAGTAAAAAACCTTCCAATGGTTTAACTCGTTGGAAGGCGTTTTTAATTTTAAAATTCAATACCGCGTTGAGCTTTTATGCCGCGTTGGAATGGGTGCTTAATCAATGTCATTTCCGTCACTAAGTCTGCCGCGTCGATTAAACTTTGTGGCGCGTCCCTGCCTGTCAAAACTAAATGCAGTTCAGGCGGACGAATTTTTATTAGCTCCAAAACTTTTTCAACGTCAAGAAGTTTGAACTTCACGGAGTAAATTATTTCGTCCAAAATTATTAAATTCCACTTGCCAGACAAAATTTCTGCGCGGGCAACGTCGAGCGCCGATTCAGCCGCCGCAATGTGTTCATCAATTTTATTTTTGTCGATAAAGCCTAAGCCGCATTGTCGAATTTCGATTTTATTTGCGGCGGGAATTTTTGAAAGCGTTTCAAGCGCCGTGAGTTCGCCTGAAATTTGGTTACCTTTGATGAACTGCAAGATTAAGACGTTGAGCCCTGCGCCGTAAGCACGAAGAGCCAAGCCGAATGCCGCAGTTGATTTA
>JAFSUE010000180.1 GCA_017445435.1 Selenomonadaceae bacterium
CGCGGAAGTTTTGCCAGAAGGTAAAGCGGCAGAAATTGAAAAACTTCAACGTGACGGAAAAAAAGTTGCGATGATAGGTGACGGCGTGAACGATGCGCCAGCGTTGGTGAAAGCTGATTTAGGCATAGCGATAGGCGCGGGAACAGACGTAGCGATTGAGAGCGCAGACGCAGTTTTAATAAAAAATAATTTGTTGGACGCGGTAAGCGCAATAAAATTAAGTCGCGCGGTAATGAAAAATATCAAACAAAATTTATTTTGGGCATTTTTCTACAACGTAATCTGCATACCGTTGGCGGCAGGAATTTTTTATCCAAGTTTTGGCGTAAAACTTTCACCGATGATAGGCGCGGCGGCAATGAGTATGTCAAGTATTTGCGTGGTACTGAATGCGTTACGATTAAAATTTTTTGCAGTTGAACGCGAAAAAAATATTGTCGACGAAAAAATTTCCGCGCAGATTCACGTTGAAAATATTTCGCTAAAAATTTTTGAGGAGGATTTACAAAATATGAAAACGACATTGAAAATCGAAGGTATGATGTGCAAACATTGTCAAAAACACGTACACGACGCATTGGCGAAAATGGACGGCGTAACGGACGTTGAAGTTAGTTTGGAAAATAAAAATGCGGTCGTAACTTCCGACAAAGAAATTTCAACCGCAGATTTCAAAAAAGTTATCGACGACGCAGGTTATGAACTTGTAGCGTAAAAATTGTTTCAATTTCAAATTAAATCTGTATAAAAATTTATATTTAGCGAAAAAGTTTGTCAAGATAATTTTGGCAAACTTTTTTTGCTAAACTCAATCCGCTAAACTCAAACATTTAATTGATGTGTAGCGATTATGAAAATTAACTGACGCTAGAACTTTGTTTGCTATTGTAAATTTGCCGCTTTTTTGTTATACTTCCTTCAATTAACTTGAATTTCAAAAGCAAAGGTGAATTTTTTGATTACCGAATTAATGATTGTGCTGATAGCTGTTGGCGCGGGAATTATTTTTATTGTATGGCTAAATTCCAGACGAAGGCGCAATAATGAAATTGATCAGCAGGATATTGAGGATTCGACAAATAAATTTAAACAAGACCTTGAAAATACTGCAAATGAAATTATTGGGCGTATGCAGGAGCAGGCGTCTAGCTTAGAAAATCTTTTGGATCATTCCGAGCGTAACCGTACGCAGTTAGAAGGGCGCGTTACTGAACTGAAAAAACTTTTGAAAAAAAGTGAAGGTCAGTCAACAGAAATTAAAGATTTGCTTGCACGGCTTGACGACGCGGTCGACGATATAAATTTAATGCAACAGCAAATGGACTTAGTCGAGCGAAAAATTAACGCTGCTATCAATATGCCAGTACAACCAGTACCGCAAATGATGCCGCCGCCGTTGCTTAACTCAATGATGCAGTCTCAACCCGCGTTGCAACAGGCGATGGCGCGTCAACAACAAATGCCGCCGCAACCTTTAAATCCGCGTCAAAATCCGCTTGTACCGTCCATTATGATGAAAACTCCGCAAGCTGTACAAGCCGCCGCGCAAATGGCACAAGTTCCAGCTGAATCATCAGAAGAATTTGCAAAAGTTTTAGCGCAGTCAATGGGCGCTGGTGTTCGTCCACCCGTACCACAGCCCGATCAAAATTCAGTTCACCTTTCGCAAAAAACTAATCGCCAAGTCCGTATGGTAAATTCACCGCCCGTACAAGTTGGCGGCTCAACTGCACCTGCCGCAAATACCGCGCAGTCAGGATCGTCATTAAGTTCACTTGAAAGACGGTCTAGACTTTTAGCTGAAAGATTGTCAGCTATGAAAGGCGGCAATCCTGCGCCTACTACACAAGGTAAACCAATTCAAACTGGAATTTCTACTGCGCAATCATCAGACGTTCGACGCGCGGCACTTGACGCTATCAACCGCGTTTCCGATAATCGCGCCGCTCAAACTCAATCTTCACAAAATCCTGCTGGTACTTATTCACCGCCGCGCAAAACTCCTCAACCTGCCAATAGACCCGCTACTAATCCTACCGCTCAACAATCTAATTCGCAAAGTCAAGCTAATGAAACTGCGATTATTAAAAGTATGTTGCTTGCAGGTTTGACTGTCGAAGAAATTGCACGTGAAACTGGTATCGGTCGCGGTGCTATTGAACTTGTTCAACAAATTATGCGCCTTCAACTCGGCAGAAAATAATTTTTTAGTCAGTAGTGAGTAGTCAGTAGTGAGTAGTGAAAAAATCACGGTAATCAGCGGCATTTCCCAGCGCCTCTGTAATGTTGGATAATCGCAACAAATGGGACGCGGTGATAAATTTTTTTTACTGAAAAGTAAATCGTGGGCGCACAAATGCCGCTATGTTTCTTTTTGCTACTTTTTCTTTGCGCCAAAGAAAAAGTAGTTTATTAAAAAATAAAAATTCTAAAAGATAAAAGCTAACACCTAACAGCTAAACTGGAGAAATTGAAATGAATTTAGACGGCTTATCTATGCGTCCGTTGACTTTGGAACTTAAAAATTTACTAGTCGGCGGGCGTATCGATAAAATTTTTCAACACAATAAAGCAAATTTTACTTTCACAATTCGTCAGCCTGGCGAAACGTACAAATTAAAAATTTCCGTCGCGCCGCAAAATCCTTCTGTCTACGTTGCAAAAAATTCTTTTGAAAATCTTCCTGAACCGCCAACTTTTTGTATGGTGCTTAGGAAAAATCTTGAAAACGGCAGAATTTCTGATATTCGGCAACATCAGCTTGACCGAATTATTTTTTTTGACGTTGACACTATTGGCGCTGGCGGCAAAATTCAGACGCTTACTCTTTCAATCGAACTAATCGGCAAATATTCCAATTTAATTTTACTTCACGAAGATAAAATTATCGACGCGCTGAAAAAAATCGGTACAAATTCCAGCCGCGTCCGTACCGTTTTGCCCAATCAAATTTATCAATTACCGCCCGCGCAGAATAAAGCTGAAATTTTTTCCGTCAATCTCGACGAAATTTCTAAAAACTTACAGCCCGACAAATCCATTATGAATTTTTTTCAAGGTTTCGGACCGCAAACTACCCAAGAAATTATTTTTCAAGCTCAATCAATCGGCTTGAATGATTCGCTTAAAAAAATTCTGCATAACATTAAAAATCCTACGCCGTGTTTCGTCGAAGATGCTGGCAAAATTTTAGCCGTCTCCGCTGTCGATTTAAATTATTTGCGCGGCAATAAAAAATTTTTCCCTACAATTTCCGAAATGCTTGAAGTTGCTGACGAAATTTCCTGCAGTTACACGCCGCCCGATAAAGAAAAATTTTTAAAGCTTGTTCACAATGAATTGAAACGCGCTACAAATAAAATTTCCGTGCTTGAAAGTGAACTTGCCGCCGCCGAAAACGCCGAAGACTTTAAAATTTTCGCGGATAATCTTTCAACTTACCGTTACCAATTCAAAGACCACGCCGACGATGAAATTATCGTTCCAAATATTTACAGCGAAAGTGGCGAAACAATTAAAATTCCGCTCGACAAAAAAATTTCCGTCAATGCCAATGTCCAAAATTTTTATAAAAAGTACGACAAACTTAAACGCTCAAAAAATTTTATCGCTGAACAAATTGCTAAGTGCCGCGAAGAAATTTTTTATCTTGAAAGCGTCGAACATTCTTTAAATGCCAGTGAAACGCTTGCTGAAATTGATGAAATTCGCGAAGAATTGTTGAAAGGCGGCTATCTCAAGGAATTTCGCAAAAAGTCTGCGTCAAGTAAAAAGTCTGAACCGTTTAAATTTTTTGCGCCTGACGGTACGGAAATTTTAATCGGCAAAAATAATTCGCAAAACGATAAATTAACTTTCAAAATTGCCGAACTGAATGATATTTGGTTGCATACGAAGGAAATTACTGGCTCGCACGTGATTATACGTTGCAACGGAATTTTTCCTAGCGAAGAAACTTTACTTTACGCCGCTAAACTTGCCGTGAAATTCTCAAAGGCGGCTGGCTCATCGAAAGTTCCAGTTGATTACACTTTCTGCAAATTTGTTAAAAAGCCGTCTGGCGCGAAACCTGGCTTTGTAATTTTCACGAATCAAAAAACGCTTTACGTAAACGATTTGGATTAAAAATTTTTATGAAATTCAAGCGTCGATAATTTTTTGTAGCAACTCCATATTTAAATTTTCACGAACGATTTTAGCAAGTCGTTCGTAATTTTTTTGTCTTTCAGCGCGAAGGTTACGAAGATTTTCAAGCGGTGGAAGATTTTTTTTGCGGCGAATTGAATTTAAAAATTGCCGTCGAAAATTATCATTGTCAAAAATTCCGTGAACATAAGTTCCAAAAATATTTTCGCGTACAAAAATTTTTCCGCTAAGATTGGAAGTTTTCCCAGCGTGAATTTCATAGCCGTCAAGATTTTCCGCGCAGATTCGCGTACCTAAAAATTCAAAGTCAACTTTATCAATCGTGACTTGCCGCGTAAATTTTTCTGCGCTGAAAGTCGTTTCAATCGGCAAAAGTTTTAAGCCGTCAAGTTCGACGTGAACAGATTCAGTTTGCAGTGGATCAAAAATTTTTTCGCCGAGCATTTGAAAGCCGCCGCAAATTCCAATAATCGGCGTGCCACTTTCAGCTTTACGCAAAATTTTTTCAGCGAAATGATTTTCGCGCAGAAAAATTAAATCTTCCGACGTATTTTTACTGCCAGGCAAAATGATAACGTCCGCCGCGTCAAGTTCAGCCGCCGTCTTCGCGTAAAATAAATTCACGTCCGATTCACCAGCAAGGCTATCAAAGTCCGTGAAGTTCGACAGCTTGCCCAGACGAATCACGGCAATATTAATTTCGCCGCCAGTTGAAAATTTGTCGTCAAGTGAAACGGAGTCTTCGTCGTCGACGCCAATTTTTTCAATGTACGGCAAAATTCCTAAGACGGGCTTGCCAGTTTTATTTTCAAGAAATTCAACCGCAGGCAAAAATAAATTTACGTCGCCGCGAAATTTATTAATGACAATGCCTTTTACAAGTTCGCGTTCATCTTCGTCCAAAAGTTCCAGCGTACCGACGATTGACGCCAACGCGCCGCCTCTGTCAATGTCCGCAACTAAAATCACGGGCGCATTTAAATATTTTGCCACGCGCATATTAACAATGTCATTCGCCTTCAAGTTGACTTCGGCAGGTGAGCCAGCGCCTTCAATCACGATTAATTCAAATTCGGCGGAAAGTTTTGCAAGCGCCGATTTAACCGCGTCGAAAGCTTTTAGCGCGTAACCTTGATGATATTCCGCCGCGCTCATCACGCCTATAGGTTTACCGTTGATGATGACTTGGGAAGTTGAATTGCCAGTTGGTTTTAAAAGTACAGGATTCATTTCGACGATTGGCGCTAACCTTGCTGCGTCAGCTTGTGCAACTTGAGCGCGTCCCATTTCTAAACCGTCAGCCGTCACGTAGGAATTCAACGCCATATTTTGCGCTTTGAATGGTGCGATGTGAACTCCTGCGCGGACAAAAATTCTGCATAAAGCCGCCGTTAAAATACTTTTGCCGACGTGTGAACTTGTACCTTGAAACATTAAATATTTTGCCAAAAAAATCATCTCCGTTTTAACTTTTAGGTTTCAGCTTTAATTACGCATTAAGCATTCCGCATTACGCATTAATATTAACACAGATTATAAATGGGCGGCAGGATTTTTTTGTTTCGACGTTTAA
>JAFSUE010000181.1 GCA_017445435.1 Selenomonadaceae bacterium
AAAAAATTTTTGAATGAAGTTGACGTTAGGAGTATCGAAAGCCGCGCAGATTTGAAAGCTACGTTGAAAAATCGACCGTCAGGCGGCGTGTACGTTATAACGATTCAAAAATTTTGTGAAGAAATTGGCGAATTGTCATCGCGTGAAAATATAATTTGTTTTTCCGACGAAGCGCATCGAACACAAATTAATATTGGCGCACATTTGAAGACGACAGACGCAGGAATTTTTACGCGCTATGGATTTGCCCATTACCTGCGGAAAAGTTTTCCGAATGCCACGTACTGCGGCTTTACAGGTACGCCGATTGATGACACTATAAAAATTTTTGGAAAAGTTGTAGACAGTTACACTATGAAAGAATCCTGCGCGGACGGAATAACTGTAAGAATTGCCTACGAGCCGAGACTTGCCCGAGTAGCCGTTTCAGATGAACAGGCGCGGGAAATTGAAAAATATTATAATCGTTGCGCTGATGAAGGGTCGACGGCTGAACAGATTAACGCCAGCAAAATGGCAATGACTAAAATGGCGGTGATTCTTTCGCACCCCGACAGAATAAAAAAGCTTGCCGCAGATATTGTTGACCATTACGAAAAACTTTGCGCCGAGAAACCTAAAATTGTTCAGAAAGCAATGATTGTTTGCGCGGACAGAAAAATTGCGCTACAAGTTTTGCAAGCAATTCTTAATATTCGACCAGCTTGGGGAAATAAAAAGCGTGCTGATGATGAAAGCACAATTCCTAAAGAGAGGTTGAAAAAACTTTTGCCGTTGCCGAAAATAAATTTGGTAGCAACGCAAGGGCAAAACGATTCGCCCGAACTTTTCAATCTTTGTGGTACGAAAGATTATCGCAAAAATTTAGACAAGCAATTCAAAAATGTTGAGTCGAATTTCAAAATTGCAGTCGTCGTCGATATGTGGATAACGGGCTTTGACGTGCCGTCGCTTGCCGTTATGTACGTTGATAAACCATTGCAGAAACACACGCTGATTCAGACAATTTCGCGCGTCAATCGCGTTTTTGAAGGCAAGAACAAAGGCTTAGTCGTCGATTACATTGGCTTTAAAAATTCCATGCTGGAGGCAGTAAAAAAATATGGCGATGAGCAGGAAAATCCAATAGATGAACTGAAAATTTCGCTAGCACTTTTCAAAGATTATCTAGCGTTGCTAGACGAGTTGACTTGTACATTTGACGCGAAAAAATTTTTTAATGGGACGCCGTTGGAAAGGTTAAACTGTTTGAATACAGCCGCAGAATTTGTACAAATGCGCAAAGACACTGAAACCCGCTTTATGAGTCTTTCAAAAAAATTGAAGGCGGCGTACATGATAGTTTTTCCTTCAGGCGAACTAAGCGAATATGAAACGGTAAAGGCGCAATTTTTTTTAGCCATTCGCTCAATAATTTCCAAGCAGACAAAAGGTACAGCGCCTGACGCTGAAATTATGAATCGTGCTGTAGAAAAAATGGTTGAAGACGCGTTGAATTGTACGGGCATTGAAAATATTGTCGGCGATGAAAAATCTTTGGATTTATTCAGCGAAGATTTTTTGCGGGAACTAGACGCCTTCAAAATGCCGATAACTAAATTTAACGCGCTACTAAAACTTGTGAAAAAAAATATTGCTGCCTACGGACACAGCAACAAAGTTAAGGCAGTGGAATTTAATACGCGGCTAAAAAAAATTGTGGACGAATACAACAGCCGCGACAAACTAGTTTTTGTGAATGAAGTTGTTGGAGATTTTGTCAATGAACTTTCTGACAAACTCATTCATCTTTTGCACGATTTGGAAAGCGACAAAACGTCTTTCCAAAAATTGGGCATTACATACGAAGAAAAAATTTTTTTTGACATTTTAATTGCTGTTCGCGATTCACATGGTTTTCCTTACGCCGAAGAAAAATGTATCGCGTTAGCAAAAGAAATACAAAAACTTGTAACTGATAAATCAAAATTTGTCGATTGGTCTAACCGCACGGATACTAAAGCGCAACTTGAATCAGATTTAGCGGTACTACTTTATAAGCACGGCTACCCGCCTGAATGGGACGATGAAGTTTTTGAAAAAATTATGGAACAAACTACGAACTTTAAGAGCCACAACTAAAATTCATGACGTTGAAAAAATTTGCTTGTAATAGAAAAGCTTTTGTGCTATCATATTAATGAAGGAGGAAATTCTGGAATGTTCGGGGACTTTTGCAATGTCTAACCTACATTTAATTAAGGGAATCTGAATTGTTTCAGTTGATGGAAGATTGTATCGCTACGAGTAACAGAAGCTGAACTTAAGTAACCCACCTGCTAGTCGCAGGTTTAAGACATTAGGAGGAAGCGGCATTTTGGATGCCTTTTTTAAGGGGAGTTGTTGACTTCGGTTGACAGCTCCCTTTCGCACGTTCTGAAAAAATTTTTCCTACAACTAAAAAAGCCTGCCAAGAAAACTTGACAAGCTTTTT
>JAFSUE010000182.1 GCA_017445435.1 Selenomonadaceae bacterium
TTGCGCTCGTGACGTTTCGCATCAAGTTTAATGCTTTTTTTGGACGATTTAATATTTGGCAAAATATCACCTCCCATTTTTTCAATGCTGAAAAGTTTAGCATAGCTGATAAAAAATTGCAAGCAAAAAGTTTTGCAGGGAATTTTAAGCGCTGGAAGAATTACGCTAAAAATTGAAGTTAAGGAAGAATTTAAATGTTTAAAGAAATTTTGTTGAGCGTCACAAAAGATTTTGGCTTGAACTTGACGGCAAGACAGCTTGAACAATTTGAAATTTTTTATAATATGATCGTCGAATGGAACGCGAAAATAAATTTGACGACGATTGTTGATGAAAAAGATTTTGCAGTTAAGCACGTCGTAGATTCGCTGACTGTTTGGGACGAAGATAAATTTTCCGCCGTAAAAAATTTTTGTGACGTAGGAACTGGCGCAGGTTTCCCCGCAATTCCGCTGAAAATTTTTCAACCGCAACTTGAAGTTACGCTAATTGATTCGCTGACAAAACGCGTTGACTTCTTGAAAAAAGTTGTCGTAGATTTGAAATTGGACAACGTAACTTGCTTTCACGGTCGAGCAGAAGATTTAGCGCGTGATAAAAATTTGCGTGAACAGTTCGACTTAGTGACAGCCCGCGCAGTTGCCCGCTTAAATATTTTGGCGGAATATTGCTTGCCCTTCGTGAAAGTCGGCGGAACTTTCGCGGCGTTGAAAGGTAAAATTTTTCGTGAGGAACTTACAGAGGCGGAACGCGCGATAAAAATTTTAGGCGGCGGCAATGTCACTGTCACTGAAAAATTTTTGCCAAATTTGCCTGACGTTCGCGCCGTCATTTACGTTGACAAAAAAATTGTAACTCCAAAAAATTTTCCGCGTAAGGCTGGAACTCCTACGAAAAATCCATTGTAAAAATTTTTCAATAAAAAACTTATGAGGTGATTTTTATGTCTGCTAAATTGTACGACGGCAAAAAAGAAAATGCCGTCGGAGAAATTATTTTGCCAGAGGGAATTACTGAAATCAAAGATTCGGAATTTAGCGATTGTAACAAACTTGAATCAGTAATTCTGCCCGACAGTTTAATTTCTATCGGTTGGGGTGCATTTAAAGATTGCACGACGTTGAAAGAAATTTCAATTCCTGACAACGACAAAGTTTTTATCGGACTTGGGCATTTTAAAAATTGTCCTGATGATTCTAAAATATTGTCGTCAAAGTTTTGGGATTCTGTCTGCGTTAAAACACTGAAAGATTTTCGTAATTTGAAAGAAATAACATTGCCTGACGGCTTGGCTTCTATCGGTGATTTGGCATTTTGGAATTACAGGAGCTTGACAGAAATAAAATTGTCTGACGGTTTAACTTCAATCGGTGAAGATGCATTTAACAATTGCCCAGCGTTGAAAAAAAATAACGTATCATAAAAAGACGGAAGAAATTTTGAAAAAATGTTTCGGTAGAAAACAATGGGACAAATTAGAAAAAATTGTGCTTGAAGATTAAACTTGATTCAATGAATAAAGGAATTTTTTTTATAAAGGCGAATCATAACGCGGGGTGAATTTCGATGAACCTAAAAAAATTTTTAACCTGTGCGGTAGCTGTATCAATTTTGACTGGCGCTAGTACTTCATACGCTGACGATTCGACAATCAATAGGACTGAACGTCATCTTGCGCGAGAAAATCAAAAATCTGAAACAGGTTATCAGCGTGCACGTTTCGTCAAGCTGACAATGGACGATAATTATACCTATTACCTTGACCGCGAAAGTGTTAAATGGGTGCGCGTACCTTACACAAGCTCTGAATATATGGCGGACGTTTGGATTCGTATGATTGAACGTTTTCCAGCAGATGATCCAGATAGCGCCTTGCGTGACTACGAATATTTTAATCCAGATGAAATTGGCGAAGTTATGATGGCGCGGGAACAAAGTATTCGCTATGCGCCAATCGACCTTGAAGTTTTGCGCCGTAAGGAATATTTTATGGAGCATTACTATATACGACCGAAAACTAAACAGATTCAATTTCTTTGTGAATTGGAAGTCGTCGGGCATCCGCAAAATAACGCCGAAGGTCGCGAATACAGCTATAGTAATTGGGAAGATTTAATTCCTGGTAGCGTCGAATCAATGTTGTATAAAGCTATCCTAAAGGAAATTGGTACAAGTATGGCTGATGCTAATGGTCATCAAACTTTTGCTGATTATTTTGAGGAGTACACTAGAATTTCAATTCGTTAGGTGAATTATGAACGCTGATAAAAAAATTCCTTCGACGAAGGATGATAAAAAAGTTGAAGAGGAAGTTTTCATTCCAGAAGAGCCAAAATTTTCGTTGGACGATATAATTTTGAGTGACGCCGTTAAAGCGCAAATTTTAGACGTGGCAACTTACGCTGAAAATTCCTACCGCGTCTTTGAACTTTGGGGCTTTAAGGAAACACATAAATTTTCACGGCGAATCGGCATAAACTTATACGGTGCGCCTGGTACAGGCAAAACTATGGCGGCACACGCTATCGCTAAAAATCTCGGCAGAAAAATTTTAGTCGTCAACTACGCCGATATTGAGTCAAAGTATGTCGGTGAGACGCCGAAAAATATTCGTAAAGTTTTTGAAGTTGCGAAGAAAACGAACAGCATTTTATTTTTTGACGAAGCGGACGCGATTTTAAGTAAGCGCGTGACGAATATGACACAGGCGGTTGATGTTAGCGTCAATCAGACACGCTCGGTTATGCTGATGTTGATGAATGAATTTCAAGACTTCATAATTTTTGCGACGAACTTTATTTCAAACTTCGACCCTGCGTTTATGCGGCGAATTTCAATTCACGTGAAATTTGAATTGCCTGACGAAGATTGCCGCCGAAAAATTTGGGCTATGTACATTCCAGCGGCATTGCCAAATAATATTGACGTTGATGAAATTGCTAAACGTTACGACGGAATTTCAGGCAGTGACATTTCAAACGCTATGTTGAACGCGGCATTTAAGGCGGCGCGATTGAAGGCAGATTTTCTCGACAAAGAATTAGTCTTTGAGGCTGTCGAAAATATTCTTGAAAGTAAAAAAGCAAATTTAGGAAGTAGGGAGTAGGAAAAAAATTCTTAATTCTACATTCTTAATTCTTAATTCAATTATGGGAGGTTTAAATTTATGATTCCTGTTTTAATCGGTGCTGGCGTACTCGTCGGCGGTTACTTGGCAGTAAACCATTGGGATGACATTACCAACTGGCTGAAAGATTTTCTGCCAAAAATTCAAGAGGCGCTTAAAAGTATTGGCGTTGCTGAATACGCTGGCAAACTTTTTTCAAGCGTTGCTGATGGCGCATTGACGCTTATTCATCGCCTTTACTACAAAGAAAATGGCAAGTGGATTGAAAAAACTACGACGCGCGAAATTGATGAGTCACAAGTTCCTGAATGGGCAAAAGCTGGCTTGACCGAAAAAGAAGTTGACGTTACCGAACGTTACGAAAAAGAATTGGAACTTACGCTTTAAAAGAGGTGATTTAAGTGGCAATTACAAAAGAATCTATCGGAATGGCTGTCGAAACTATCAAAGATTTTTTAAAAGATTTGTTGCGCCCAAATATGGAGCTTGAGGATATTAAACAGATTACCTTCCCGCGTTTCCAAA
>JAFSUE010000183.1 GCA_017445435.1 Selenomonadaceae bacterium
TATACGGAAATTTTTGTAGTCAAATTGCAAAACTGAACTTGTGACGGAAATTCCGCGTTGCTTTTCAATTTCCATCCAATCTGAAACAGCGTGACGTTGTGCCTTGCGTGATTTTATTGAGCCAGCAAGATGTATCGCGCCACCGTACAGCAAAAGTTTTTCAGTTAATGTAGTTTTTCCAGCGTCGGGGTGCGAAATTATTGCAAACGTCCGCCGTTTTAATATTTCGTCGACAAGTGACAAATTTTTTACCTCCTGCATTAAAATTTTATTTTAAAGTTATATCAAATTTTTTTAATAAGTCGGTACGCTTTTTGAGTTGCGCCATAAATTCTGGCAAAATATTTTTCAAGTACTCAATATCATTTGGATTTTCTTTAAGATTGTGTGTCTTAGCGTATTTCATATACGCAAGAAAAGCTACAAAGTCTTCATCGGTATATTTTTCTATGATTTCATCGCCAAAATGTTTGCGCAGATTTTCACTGACAATGTAGCAGAAAGTACCAGTCCATTTTTCAGCAAAGATTGACAATGCTGAATCAATGTAAAAAATATCTAAATCGTGAATTTGATTTAAAGCGTGCTGTTGAACACTCCCACCGCCTAAAGAGGCGGGGATTCTTGAAAAGTTTGGTAGTCAAGCTACCCTTATTCTCAAAGGGCTTGCCAATAGCCCCGCACACAGTTCCTCAAAATTGAAGTTCTGCTTACTTTTTCTCAATATATTTGCCGCCCCGTTTACATCTGCATTTATCAGCCTGCCACTTTTTGATTGATACAAGCCGCGCTTTATCCTTTTGCCGCTGAACGTTCCTTCATACGGTTTTTTTGCGTCATATATCGGTTTTTTTGCGTCATATATCGGTAGCTCGTCCAAATCCAAAAAGCTTGCCTTTGACGTGTAACTTTCTTCTTGCTCTACGTAATTCATTCCATAGCGTTTACAGAGATATTTTAATTGTTTACGTAACGCACCAAAACTTATTTGCGTGAAATTTTGATTCGTCTTACTGCCTAAATTTACTTCGCGCTTGAAGTCAGTATTATAGCCGCAGATTAGCGTGCCTATGTCATTTACTATACAAAAATTTATTATGTATCGTGCTGTTTTCTTCAGACAATCATTGACGCGGTTATTTCTCTTTATCGTAATTCGTCGCAGTAATTCTGAAAAATATTGTTGCTGTTTCTGCCGTGACAATATCGCCTGCAGGTAGGCTTTTCGTTTGTTCCAATGCTGATTTATATGTTTTAGTTTACGTCCGTCCATAATGAACGAAGTCCCGGCATTGGTTACGCACGTCGCCAGATTGTCAAGTCCTATATCTATTGCCAATGAGTTTTTGCGGTTCAATTTTAAATTTTCTTCGTCAATCTCGTAGCAGTACGCAATTTTAAAATATCTGCCGTTATACTGCGGAATGATTTTAACTTCATTAATCTTCTTGCCCACAAGTCTTTCCGGAAATCTGATTTTAATTTTGTGATCATTCAAAACTTTAGAGTAAGTTCGACTTGCAGGAAGAATTAGGTAGCCGTCCTTGATATTTATGCTGTTGCCGGCTATTGTCAAAGTATACAAGCCGCCTTTTTCGCGATATTTCGGTAGACGTGCTTTTTTATGATTTTTCAATAAGCCGAAAAAAGATTTAAAAGCGTCGTCAATATCTCTCAAGGTCTGTTGAGCAGAATTTGACTGCAGAAGTTTGTAATTTTCATTTTCCTTGCATTGCGGTTCATTTTTTGTATAGTTCAAAAAAGTTTTATTCTTGAAGTATTGCTGACGAACGTTGTACAGACCGAAGTTATACAAGCAGTTGCTGAAAAAGCAGAGTTCGCGAAGTTGGAAATATTCTTTCTTGGTCAAGTGACGAATCACATTTATTTGAGTAATCTTCATCGTAACACCCCCTTTCAGCGCTATTGTAATATTGATTCAGAAGCGGGGGTATTCTCGCCTTGTTTGGATAAAACTGCCAATAGGATAACCTTCAACGCTTAAATCTTCAGGACGACTGGATTTAGGATAATTTTTTTCTTCTATACCTTCAAGCTTACAGCCTATGGCTTCATGTGCCATAAACAGCGCGTTTTCCATGTCGTCACCTTGAGTATAACAGCCTTTTATGTCTGGAATAGTCAAAATAAATCCTGCGCCGCTACTTTTCGGTTCAAAAATGGCGGGGTAATAATATTTCATCGATTGACATCCCCTCTAAAGAAATGTTGATAGTCTTTCGCGTCGTCCCAACAATTTCCGCCCCAAAAAAAATTATGTTCCGCAAAAAGTTTTACGCAAATATCATCTTCAAAAATTTTGTACGGAAAATTTTTTGTACGGTCAACGTAAGGCGTACCGTTCGCTGGCTCAACGCTCTGCACACCATTAACCATTTTTATGTAGGGATTGTACAGCGGATTTATATCGATTGCCATACCGTAACCGTGCAAGGAAATTTTTTTTGTGTACGACACGAAACGGAAATTGAAACACGACGAATTATTATCGCGCATTGAAAGTTCGTCATCGGCGTCGTAGTTGTCGATAAGTGAAATTTTTTCAATGGGATAATTCGCCGCGTAAAGTTTTTGAAAAATTTCTATCAAGTCCGCCGCAATTTCAACGTTGCAAATTAATTCGCCGTCTAAAGTTTTTCCGTCAAGATTTTTATGAAGTAAGCGAAGGTAGCGTAAACTTTCGACTGGCAACGGACAATCTTTTTTGTAAGATTTACCGTTTATCTGCGAAAAAATTTTATCATCAATTCGTAAAATTTCAAAGCTCAACTGTTTCTTACCTCCAGAACTTTTTCAGTATAATATCAATTTTCGCCGCTTGCTGTCAACAAAATTGAAATATGTTAAAATATAAATCAAGATTATTAAAATCTGAATGAAATGAAAACGTTGGGATGATGAATTAAATTGAACTTAAAAATCACTGGGCTAGGTACGAACGGCGAAGGCGTTGGGCGTCACGATAACTTGACCGTCTTTGTTGAAGGCGCGTTACCTGACGAAGAAATTTTCGCTGAAGTTACGCAGTCTAAAAAAAATTATGCCGTCGCTAAACTTGTAAAAATTTTGCGTGAAAGCGCTGATAGAGTTAAACCTTTCTGTCCGATTTACGACGAATGCGGCGGCTGTCAACTTCAACATTTAAGTTATGCCGCGCAGATTAAGTGGAAACGCCAGCAAATTATTGACGCCGTCGAAAGAATTGGAAAGCTTAAAGGCGTTGAAATTTTTGACGCGATTGGAATGGAAAATCCTTTGCGCTATCGAAATAAAATGCAGTTTCCAGTTGCCCGCGTTAAATCTGAATTGCAAATTGGCTGTTACGCTCGCGGCAGTCATCAAATTATTGACACAAATTCCTGTATGATTCAGCGCGAAGGTATGGACGAAGTTTTAACCGCCGTCAAAAAAATTTTGCAGAAATATAATATCAGCGCTTATGATGAAGACACGCACAGAGGAATTTTGCGCCACGTTATGAGCCGAATAGGATTTAACGGCGAAATTATGATTGTGCTTGTGACGGCTACAAAAAATTTGCCAAATGAAAAAAATATCGTCAACGCTATTCGTCACGAACTGCCGAAAGTTTCAAGCGTCCAGCAAAATATTCAGACGTACCACAACAATGTTATACTTGGACGTGAGACAAAAATTTTGTACGGCAAACCGACGATTAAAGACCGCATTGGCAATTTGACGTTCAACATTTCTGCGCGGTCATTCTTTCAAGTCAATACTGCGCAAGCTGAAATTTTATATAAAGTTGCGCTGAACTTTGCAGAACTTACTGGGCGCGAAACGGTGATTGACGCTTACTGCGGCATTGGCACGATAACTTTATTTTTGGCGAAATCTGCGCGGAAAGTATACGGCATTGAGATTGTACCGACGGCGATTGAGGATGCTAAAAAAAATGCGCGTGAAAATAAAGTTCGCAACGCAGAATTTATAGCTGGCGATGCCGTGAAAATTATTCCGCGTCTTTATCGTGAAGGCGTCCGCGCAGATGTGGTTATCGTTGACCCGCCGCGTGCTGGCTGTGACAGAAAAGTTTTAGAAACATTTGCCGCGATGAGTCCTAGAAAAATTGTCTACGTTTCGTGCAACCCTGCAACGTTGGCGCGTGACTTAGCAATTTTGTTTGAACTTGGCTACACTACGAAAAAAATTCAGCCCGTCGATATGTTTCCTTTCAGTTCGCACATTGAATCAGTTGCACTTTGTGATTTAAATAGCGTTGAATAATTTTTTGTGACGTTGTAAAATCTGCACGGAAATTTTTTTGTTTGAAGGAGGAAGGTCTATGCACAGTAAAAATCTGACAATGTTTCTAATGGACGGCACGCCAACAGGATTAATTAAATGCACGATTGGAAATTGGATAGGCATTGTTTATAAAATTCCAAAATCTGAACTTGAACGTTGCAAAAAAGATAAAAATCGTGAGGATTTAAAACAAAGTGGCGTATACTTTCTTTTTGGCGCGTCAAATGCAACGGGCAAGCCCGTCGCCTATATAGGGCAAGCTGGTAATCGTAAAAATGGCGAAGGAATTTTAAATCGTCTACTTGAACATAAGCGCACCGCCGATAAAGATTATTGGACTTATGCCGTTGTAGTTACCACCGCAAATAATTCTTTTGGTCCTACTGAAATAAGTTTTCTTGAAAATAAATTTTGCAAGCTTGCCATTGATACAAATCGTTACGAAGTTAAAAACGGCAATGATCCTTCGCCTGGCAATATCACCGAAGAAAAAGAAAGCGAAATGGATCACTTCATAGAAAACACGCGCTTAATTATGTGGGCTTTGAACATAAATATTTTTGAACCCGTCAGCAAGACAACCGTTAATTTGCCGAATAATGAAGAAAAACTTTTTTATCTCACGCGAAAAATTAAGGCGATTAATTTTACAGTTCAAGGCATCGGTAAAAAAACTGACGAAGGATTTTTTGTATTGAAAGGAAGTAAAATTTCGCCACACGAGATAGCAACTATTTCTTCATCTATGAAAAAAATCAGGCGAAATGCAAATATTGATTCAAATAATATTTTGTTGGAAGATATAAAATTTTCCAGTCCTTCGGGCGCGGCAGAATTTGTTGTCGGCAATAACGTCAACGGCTGGGAATATTGGAAAACTAAAGACGGCGTAGAATTGAAAGATTTGGAAAGGAAAAATGAATAATGATTGAACGTTACACTTTGCCCGCAATGGGAAAAATTTGGTCGATTGAAAATGAATGGCAAACGATTTTAAACGTTGAACTTGCCGCTTGTGACGCAATGGCGGAACTTGGAGAAATTCCTGTCGACGCCGCTAAAAATATTCGCGCTAAGGCAAACTTCACCGTCGAACGCATTAAAGAAATTGAAAAAGTTACTGACCATGACATTATCGCCTTTCTCACGAATGTTGCTGAATACGTTGGCGACGATTCAAAGTACATTCACAAGGGCTTGACTTCCAGCGACGTTAAAGATACGGCAATTTGTTTGATGATGAAACAAGCCGCCGATATTATTTTAGACGACTTGAAAAAGTTCCGCGAAGTTTTACGACGCCGCGCAGTTGAATTTAAACATACGCCTTGCATTGGTCGAACTCATGGCATTCACGCCGAGCCGATGACTTTCGGTCTTAAGCTTGCACTTTGGAGCGCTGAAATTGAACGTGACATTGAACGCGTTGAACATGCTAAAAAAATTGTAAGCGTTGGCAAACTTAGCGGCGCCGTTGGTACGTACTCAAATATAAATCCAAAAATTGAAGAGCTTGTCTGCGCGAAGTTGGGACTTGAACCCGCCAAACTTGCAACGCAGGTTATTCAACGTGACCGTCACGCCGAGTACGTCACAACTTTAGCGATTGTTGCCAGTACGCTTGAAAAAATTGCTACGGAAATTCGCAACTTGCAACGAACTGATATTCGCGAGGCAGAAGAATATTTTCAGCCTGGTCAAAAAGGATCGTCTGCAATGCCGCATAAGCGCAACCCAATTAATTGTGAACGCGTTGCAGGTATGGCGCGGCTTGTACGTGGAAATGCTATCGCCGCTATGGAAGATATTACACTTTGGCACGAACGCGACATTTCACACAGTTCAGTTGAACGTGTAATTCTTCCCGACGCTACGATTAACGTTGACTATTGCACGCAGAAATTGACGAAGATTGTTGACAAGCTTTTAGTTTATCCCGAAGCTATGTTGCACAATATGAACCGTACAGGCGGCTTGATTTTCAGCCAACGCATTATGTTAGCGATTGTCAGCAAAGGCGTACTGCGCGAAGATGCGTATAAATGGGTACAGCGTAACGCGATGAAACGTTGGCTTGAAGGCGAAGATTTTAAAACGAACGTTGAACGCGACGAAGATATTAAAAAATATTTAAGCGCTGAAGAAATTGAAAATTGTTTCGACTACAAATTTTTCTTGCGCAATGTCGATATGATTTTTGAACGTTTCGGCTTGTAAAAAATTTTGGCGATTGAAAATAAAAATCCCCGCGTAAATCTTTACGACTTATGCGGGATTTTTTTATTGAACTTTAATTATTCCAGTGAGCTGTTACGGTAAGACCATTTCTTTTTAGCGTTTCAATTTGCGCGTTGAGTTGGTCGACTTTACCTTTCAGCGTATTAAATTCTGCCATATGCGCGGGCAACTTATCAAGATTATTCAGCGAATTAGCAGTTTGCGCCATATAATTAGAAAGATTTTCAACGCGATTATTAAGTTGCGCCATATTTGCGGAAAGTTCATCAATTTTATTATTCAGCGCCATTAAATTTGAGTACAGGACGTTGACTTTGTTGTCAAGCTGAATCATTGAATTATCCACTTTATTTATGGAAGTCATCATCACTTCGGCGGCAGAAGGTTTTTTCGGCGCAGGAGGTGCAACGGCAATTTGTGCATTCCAATGAGCCTTGCAAGCCGTCGTAGCTTTATCCGCCAGCCAGTTAAAAAAGGGGCGCTTATTTGGACACGGCGTATTATCTTTGTACCAATCATTAGCGATAACGTACATTTTGCCATCAAGTTCAACGCGGCGATCATTGCCCTTGTAAAAGCGCGGGAAGTTGTTGCTGTCGAACACGTCATTATAATTTGTGACTTGCCGCAACACGCCTTCATTGGAAAGGTAGGGAAATCTGAAGTGGCGGTGCTTGCACTTCAACGCAATGGCGTCCATTAAAAATTTTATGTTGTCTTGAGTGATTAAGCCGCAGTCTTCCATAAGTTTGAACGCAGATTCTACGAAGGGAATGTTAGCTTTATCAGCGTTGATTAAGTTTTCAATTTCTGAAAGCCGCGTCGTAAGTTCCGATTCATTCGCTGGGAATTTAGCGTTGTTGCCTTTAAAAATCGTAGCCAATAATTTTATCCCTCCATGTTAGCTTTTAGTTAGTAGTCAGTAGTCAGTAGTCAGTAGTTTTTCATTACGAATTACGCATTACGCATTCCTAATTAATTAATTAATTACGATTGCTTTGAAGTCGGCAATTTTTGAAATGAGATTGTCGACGGATTTTAACAGCGCTAAACGATTCGCCCGCACGTCTAAATTTTCGTCCATAACCATAACGTCATTAAAGTAGCCGTCAATCGGCGCGGAAAGTTTTTTCAAAATATCCAGCGCCCCAATAAAATCTTTCTTCGCGACAAGTTCTTCAGCGGCAACTTTCACAGCCTCAAATGCACGGTACAAAACTTGTTCGGCGTCAAGCGTCATCAATTCGGCGTTGACAGCGGTTGAATCAGTTTTACGCGCAATGTTCGCCACGCGCACGAAGGATTGAATATTTTTAACAGCGTCAGGCGTCTTTAAAAATTGTTCGACTGCCGCCGCCTTCAACGTAACCGCGCAGATGTCGTCAACGTCATTTATAACCGCGTCAACTACGTCGTAGCGCACATTGTCCAAGAAATTTTTCACGCGCAGTTTCATAAATTCCGCAAAGTCCGCTTGAATTTTTTCACGTCCAACGGCGTCCGCCACATTCAAAAGATTCATCGCCAATTCGACAACTTCACTAAGATTAATTGACCAATTCGACCCGACTAAAAGATTGACAATGCCCAACGCTTGACGACGCAAGGCA
>JAFSUE010000184.1 GCA_017445435.1 Selenomonadaceae bacterium
AATTTTCGTAACGCAATTTTGCAGGAAGTGTCTATCGTGAGTGACGGCGATAACCGTACCGCGATAGTTTTTTATGAAGTCCTCAAGAAAATCTATCGCGTAAATGTCAAGGTGATTCGTCGGCTCATCTAAAATTAAAATTCGCGGTTCATTCAAAAGTGCACGTGCCAGCGTAATTTTGCCAGTTTCACCGCCGCTAAAATTTTTAGGATTTTTTGTAAGTTCAGATTCGGTAAAGCCTAAGCCGTACAAAATTTTCCGCGCTTGAAATTCTTCAGCACCGCCGCTAATCATTTCTTCAAGCAAAGTTGGGCAACAAAAATTTGGCATTTGTTCAGCGTATCCAACGTCTTCGCTACGAAGTCCGCCGATTTTTCCTGCGTCGAAGTCTTCAACGCCAATCATAATTTTCAGTAGCGTTGACTTACCCGCGCCATTTTTGCCGACAATGCCTAATTTTTCGCCGTCCTGTATCCTAAAGCTAACGTCAGAAAAAATTGTACGTTCGCCAAAAGACTTTGTGACATTTTCAAGTTGAATCATATTTCCTAAAAGCTAAAACCTAAAGAGTTGCAAACCAATCGTAAGCCGCAACTGCCGCAACTTTGCGCTTGTCAACAGGCTGTTCAGGTTGTGGAGGTGCTGACTGTTGCTGCTCTTGTGGCTGCGTCTCTTCATTTGACGCCTCTTCAACAAAGTCATCGTCGCGCTCCATAAACTGCGCCAATTCCTCAATCGTAATGTCATTAAAATCATCTTCGATAAAGAAACTTCTGGGCGTAAAATTAATTTGGTAGGCTGAACTTTGCTGACCTTGTGACGTTACGTCGCGTGTACGTTGTGATTGCCTTAAACCTTGTGAACTTTGACTTTGCCCCGATTGAACATTTCGGAAAGAAAGTCCCGAAGATCGTCCTGAAGTTCCGTTCGGTACGCCGATTCTTTTAATCGCCATAAAAAACGCTCCCTTTCCTAAAAAAATTTATAATCCATTTTTAAAATCCTACTACAAATCTTTGCTTTTGTCCACAATTCATAAAAAATTTTGTTGCAACAGAAAAATTTTATCGCAAAAAATAATTTTAATGCGTAATGTTAAACTACTGACTACTAACTACTAACTAAGTTTTATCGCAAAAAAATTACCCTTCGCGAAATTTACGAAAGGTAGATAAAATTTTATATGATGTCAATTAAAATTTCAGCTAAAATTTATTCCTCATCATTTGAACGGTAACGCCTATTGTAGTTGGAGTTATCGGAGTCGCGTTTAGCACGATTGATTGAAAGGGAAATGCGTTTGCGTTTTTGGTCGACGCGCATAATTTTAACTCTGACAATGTCGTCGACTTGAACAGCTTCTTCAGCATTTTCAATACGACGGTCGCTAAGTTCGCCCATTGGAATTAAGCCGTCAAATCCAGGCTCAATTTCCATGAACGCGCCAAATTTCGCCAGCTTAACGATTCTGCCTTCGATATAATCGCCTTCGACGTATTTTTCAGCTTTATCAAGCCAAGGATCGCGCTGGGTATTTTTTACTGAAAGGGAAATTCTATGCGCTTCAGGGTCAACATTTTTAACGTAAACGTCGATTTCGTCGCCAACTTTCAGCACGTCGGACGGTTGAGTTACGCGCTCCCATGAAAGGTCGGAAATGTGCGCCAATCCGTCAACGCCGCCAATATCGATGAATGCGCCGTAGTCTACAAGACGCTTTACAGTACCTTTAAGCGTTTGTCCCGCCTCAATTTTATCAAAAACTTCACGCTGTTTATCTTCGCGTTCTTTTTCCAAAACTTGACGGCGCGAAAGTACAAGGCGCTGTTTATGCTTGTCAATTTCAATCGGCACAACTTCGACGGTCTGATCAACATAGACAGACAAATCTTTAACGTAATGAAGTTCCATCTGCGACGCAGGAATAAAGCCGCGCAGTCCTTTCACGGAAGCTACAAGACCGCCTTTAACCATTTGCGTTATTTTCGCTTCAATGGTTTCGCCGCTATCTTTAATCGCTTCCATTTCTTTCCAATTTGACATACGATCCGCTTTGATTTTGGACAACGTCCCGCCATTTTCGCCGCCAAGAGATTGAATGTAAACTTCAATCTTATCGCCAACTTTCACAACGTCTTCTGCAGATTCGGGTTCTGGGGACGCGAGCTCTTTTTTCGGTACGGGAATTTCTTGCTTGTAACCAATATCGACGAACGCTTCATTGCGATTGACTTGTACAACAGTTCCTTCAACAATGTCGCCCGCCTTTAAATCGTGCATATCTCCTGCCGCTTCGAGCAAACTTCCCATGTCCTCTACGTTTTTAATATCGTCTGACACTTCTCTGTAACCTGCTACTGAGATTTCGGAAAATGTAAAACTACAGCTGTTTTTACTACATTTCCCACAAAAAACACTATGGCGTTAATTCGCCACGTCACTGCTTAGCTTTTAGATTTTAGCTTGTAGAATTTTTCTGCAAACTTAAAGTTTAAACCTGACAGCTAAAAATTTACCTGTGACAATAACCTATCGACCATACTCGCTGACATACAGCCGATTCCATCCGCGTAGCTTTTTCCTTTCCTTGTTAATACTAAAAAATAATTTCAGTCTTCTGTTCTGATGAAGTACCTTGCAACCGTACAAGGATTTTTTGACAACGGCTAAATTTTAAAATTCACGAAGTTTTTCCTCGACCTCCTTTATAATCCAATCTGGCGTCGACGCGCCAGCGGTTATTCCAACTTTTTTTGACTGGGCGAACCAATCTTGGGAAATTTCATCTGCAGTTTCAATGTGATAAGTTGTACATTTTTTTTCGCAAAGTTTAGCAAGCTTAGTTGTATTTGCGCTGTTCCTACCGCCGATAACAATCATCACGTCAACTTTTTCAGCAAGTTCCATTGCCGCCTTTTGTCTTTGGTCAGTCGCTGTACAAATTGTTCGTAAAATTTTTATGTCGCTGGACTTCCTCAAAAGTTGCAGGACGACTTTTTCAAAATGTTCACTGGATACAGTTGTTTGTGATACAATGCCCAACTTTTGGCACGGTACAAAACTTTCAGTCTCCGCTACAGTCTCAATAATCGTCGTACGTTTTTCCGCCCATTCAAAGATGCTTTTAACTTCGGGATGATTTTTTTCACCAACTATGACAACGTCGTAGCCTTGCTGTACCAATTCCCTAGCTGATAACTGTGCCTTTTTCACATGCGGACAAGTCGCGTCAACAATTTTCAAGCCTTTAGCTTTAATTTCTTCGTAAACTTTCGGACCAACGCCATGTGAACGAATTATCACTGTGCCTTCATCAATCGCTGACAAATTTTCCGCCGCGTCCACACCTTCCGCACGAAGTTTTTCAACCATTTGTGGATTGTGAATGATAGGTCCCAGCGTACAACATTTGCCGTCCGTATTAGCTCTGGCAATTTTAATCGCTCGCTTGACGCCGTAACAAAAGCCTAGATACTCTGCTAAAAAAATTTCCAAAAAAAATTCACCTACAAAAAAGTTCCCCTTGTAACTTGTATTGTAAACGAATTTTTCAATATGAGCAAGTTTTTTTTAGAAAAATTTCATCTAGGTGATTTTGATTAAATAAATTTTCTTATTTTTTTTATTAAACTACTCTTTCTTTTGGCGCTTGAAATATTCAGCACTTAGTTATTCAACTCCACCTAGCACAACAAGTTAATTATTTTTTTGGTACGGTTAAACTATCTGGTTTGGAAGGGCTTAACTCAAAACGTTTTGAATCCTTCGCCAAAAGTTTTACGCTGAAACCTTCGTCAACTTCGCGCCAAATTTCATCGGGCAAAGAAAGTTCCAGCCGCTTATTAGGCAAACCGTTTTTAAATTCTGGTACGGCGTACAAAACAACCGTTGACTTATCGGCAAGCGAAATGTTCAGCCGTCCATCTTTTCGGCAAGCTAAAAAAAGTTTAGGCGTCGCATCTGCGCTTGATTCGATAATCAGCTTACAATTTTTAGCGTGAGAAGTTTTGTTGAAAAGTCCACTCGTACCCCATTCAAGGCGATAGGAAATTTCAACTTTCGGGCGATTATCCAGCGTCATGGTACTAGGCGGCGAATAAACCGTTGAGCCGTCACTAAGTTTGTATTCGCCTATGACCGTTATAAAAAGTTTTTCCTCTGGCATATGAGCTTGCGTTATGAAAGTATCCTGCGCGTACTTCGTCGCGTAAATTCTATTCATATGGCGCGATTTAGCGTCGTCAATCGTCGCGAAAGTTTCTTCTGATTCGTCGGTACTAACTTTATAGTGAATCATATACGCATTTGGCGGCAACTTTTTCAGCGTCAATTTCAAGCCGCTTGAATCAACGGTCGTCCTGCGCTCATCAATTTCGCACGGTTCAATATTTGCCGCGCTAATAATTTCGTTGACAAGGAAAAAATTTTTCGTCGCGCTGACAACTGCAACGTTGACAACTTCGCCTTGTACGGAAAATTCGCAGGATTCGTCGGAACTTTTCACGCGCTTTAAAATTACGTCGCTACCTAAAACTTCGTCAATTAAATCAATGGAGCGATAATTTTTTGAATCGTTGCTGTTAGAAAGATTTTCACCTTTCCCAACGTCCTGCGGTTTAACCTGCTTAAACCAAATTTCAAACTCGCCCGTATTCTGCCACGAAAATTTAATTTTGCCGCTTTTCAAATTGTACGTAAGATTTTCAACGGCACGCGGCGGAAATTCTGGCGTCAACTCAACCGTCAAGCCTTGACTGTATTTTAAAACTTGATTAGCTCGCCAAACTTTTGTTCCGTCAGTCTCCGCCAAAAATTTTTTCTGATTTTCAAAACGCTCTTTAGCCGAATAGTAAACGCATTGCAAACGGTACGAATACTGCTTGAGATTTTTAACAGCCTTATCGACGAATGGCGATTGTACGCAGTCAGCCACGACGACGCTATTTCCCGCGTTGTCTGTACGCAAAATTCTAACTCCTAAACAATTTTCAGCTGGCAACTTCCACGAAAATTTACATTGTCCGTCTTCAGTCTTCGCCACAAGTTTATTTTCTTCAATATCGCCGTAAAAAACGGTACTGCACGTCGTCGGGTCGGAAAGAGTTCCAAGCCTTACCGCGAAAATTGCGTAACCGTACAGCAAGCCTGATTTAATGTTCGTGTCAGTCAGTTCAAACTTTTCAATATTTTCCGCAACAAGTTCACCGTCACGCGGACTTTGCGGAATGCCTTCAAGTTTGCGAATCACGGTATACTTGACGCCCAAGTCATTAGCAGGTTGCCACGTCAGCTTGCAAATTAAATTTGAAGTCGCCGCCGTCATACTGGTTGACTTCGCATTGACGGAAATTTTTCCCATGAGTGCGGAACTGTTGACGGGTTGCGGAATATTTTCAGAAATAATCGCCGTAAGTTTAAGTGGACGTTTCGGCTTGACAAGCTTTAATCTGTCCCGCGCAGGTCGATAGTCAGGAAGTTTGCTTAAAATTTCCATGCAGTCGCCTACAACTTTATCAGGATGAACGGTCAACGCTGGCAGTTTAGATTCAGCCCAACGCAAAAGTTCACGGCGTTTAATATCGGTAGCGATACCGTTAATGCGCCATTCAATTTTTCGCAAGTCGATTGATTCAGGCTTGATAAGTTTAGTTCTCGCCAAAACTTTTATAACTTCCGTCATCAACGGTTTAACGTCTTCGCTTTCAGACTTCGCGCCGCGATTAATCAAATCAAGCAAAGAATTCATATAGCTAACGTAGTAATTGTAGCGTCGCAGTTCGTGAAAGGAAAAATCACAGGAGGGGCAATGTTCGACGGTAGCAGGAACTTTTTTTCCACACTTTGGACATTCGACGAAAAAATTTTTACCGCAAATTTTACAAGCCGCGCGTTCAGCCTCTTCATGGGTACGGAAATTTTCAAATGCCCCGCAGTTGCCACACGTCACGCAATAAAAATTTTCAACGGCGTTATCGACTGATTCATAAGGGTCATTTAAAATTCCCGCCGCCTTATTGTACAGCGCCGCGCTACGTTCATAGTTCAAAAAATTAGGAAATGTGCCGCGTATGCGATTTATGCAGTTGTCGGCAAAATTTTTATCGTGCTTGAACATATCGGGCGCCGCTTTAATTTTCGCGAAAAAGTTAGCCAGCGTTTCAATTTGCAGTGAATGATCGTATTTCCATCTATTATCGTCCGTGTTAAAAATTTGCGTTTCGGCAAGATTTAACAGCGCCTTAAGTGACTGCCACGCAGGAATTGGCGAAGAAATTTTTTTAGCTTCCTTTTTAAAAATTTCGCAAAGTTCGTCAGTATCGCGCCGCTTGTAAAATTCGGCAGACGGTTCAATCTTATGTTCAAGGTAATAAGCCAGTTCATAAAAATTATGAACTTCAGACGACCACGCGTAATTTTGCCTGTCAGGAACTTTTCTAAATTCCGCGAAGTATTTATCAAGCTCCGCTAGTACCGAATCAGCAATGAAAAAATTATTCAGCGTGTCGACGATAGATTTATCTGTCCGCGCAGGTTTAACGTCAAAGCCCTGCTCCTTGTACGTAGCGGCGATTGTCGCGGGACTAAGTTTCAATTTTTCTTTAATCTTTTTAATTTGTGACTGATTGACTTGCAAAGTGCCAGACGTGTCGCCGCGTTGAATGTCGATGTACAAGCGCAGTTGTTCAATACGATTTTGCTTTAGTGATTCAGCCTCGACTTGCCGCAGTTTTGGATTTTCAATAACCTGTGAAATGTAGTTGTCCATTTCCAATTCAGATTTAATTTCGGCAAGGCGCGTAGAATCAACAGTTGTATTTTGTTCAGCGGTCAAACGTTTTTTCCAGTTTTCGTAAGCCGCGCGGATTTTTTTCAAATTGTCGGGCGGGTCGAATTCCAAGCCCAGCATTTCAAAAATATTTTTTTTCGCCAAACTTTTTTTCACCTTCACGCTAAAAATTTTTAAAAGCTAGTAAGTAGTAAGTAGTAAGTAGTGAGTAGTCAGTAGTGAGTAGCTTTTCATTACGCATTACGCATTCCTAATTCCTAATTGATTATAGCACGCTGAATTTTTTCACTCAAGCTTTTTGAAGGCTGAAAAAATTTTTGCAGAAAAAGTTACATTAAATGACAAAAAATCTTGACGTTAAAATAAAATTATGCGAAAATTTTAGCGAAAAAATTTCCGTAAGAAAAATTTTTAAAGGAAGTTTTTTTAATACTAAAATTGATGAGGAGGCGCGGTTTTATGGGCTATCAACCGCAAAAGTTAGAAAAGCTTTTTGATAAGTGGGCAGAAAAACATGCAAAAAAATTGTCCACAGAAGCACCGTATGAAGTTCAACACGAAGCACCGTATGGAAAATTTGTTCGTGACGGCATAATCAATCCTGAAAAATGGGCGATACAAGAGCCGAAAATTTGTTTCGTGATGCCTGAAGCTGGCGGCTACGATGACACCGAAAAATTCCCTGAAGGTCACGACTTGGCTGCAGAATGGAATGAAAAAGGTTCTTTCACAAAGCTAATGTTCAAAATGGCTGTATGGATTCAAGCGGTTAATGACGCATTTTTTGACCCCGTCCCTTACGTGAAAAAATCTATTATCGATCAGCAAAATGATTTAATCCGCTCCATTGCCATTGTCAATTTGCGTAAGAGTGACGGGCAAAAAGTTCCACAATATAAAGTTGTTAGTAATTTCGCGCAGGAAGATGCTACGGAACTTCGCAAAGAAATTGAGCTTATCAATCCCGACGTGATTATATGTTGCAACACCTTTAAAACTATTTGCAAAAAGCGTCCAGAAGATGATACACCAGAAAAGCCGAAGCGTAAACGTTCAGCAGTTTTCTATACCGACGAAATTAAAAAAGGTGCAAAATGCGCTTACCGTTGGGAAGATAAATTGATTATGGACTTTTGGCACGTCGCGCAATTTTATTATCCTATGACTATGAACAATGTTAATTACTATGCGATACGTGAATTTGTCCGCGCAGGTATCGCGTCGCTTGGACCTTTTGAATGGGCTGAATTGTAAATCGTACTTGAAAAAATTTAGCGTAAAATAAATTTGCGTAAAAGTAAATTTAGCGTCAAAGTAAACTTAGCGTCAAAATAATTTTTCGTAAAAATAATTGACATAAAAAAAGCCGTAAACTTCGTTGAGGAAGTCACGGCTAATTTTTTTTGAAAATTTAATTTACGTAGTAATGCGTCGTCAAGTCCACAAGTTCTTCAATAACCAGTGTGTGGAAGGCGGCGAATGCAAGATTTTCTACGTAAGCTGAAAAAGTGTAATTGCCAACAGCCCACGCGGCGGCGTTAGTATTATCGCTGACTTTAGCAACATAAACCGTCGTCCCGCCAGATGTATCGACGCGCCATTTTGCGCCTTGAACTCCGCTAATGTCCTGCAATTCTTCATTAGGAGCGCGTTTGTACGTGCGAACGTGCAGGGAAACTTCAGGCTCCCAACGTCTGCCGTAGCGAATCTCCGCAATTTTATCATTAATGCTGAAAATTTCGTCTACCGTGTAGCCAGATTTTTTTGGAATGTAAAGCGGCGCGAAACCTACAGCTTTAGCAAGTTCATCGTAGCTTGCGTAAGAAACCATTGGATTGGGCATGCCAGTAGTCGGCGCAGTTTGAACGGCTACAGGCTGAATTTCTTCTGAACTTGTGACGCTGGAATTTCCATTTGCAGTATTGACAACGCTGGAACTTTCAACGCTGGAATTTCCATTTGCGGTAGAAATATTTTCCATTGAAACATTGCGCGTTGATCTATTGCGTTTATCTTCATTAACAGGAATTTGTTCTTTACGCCCAGCCTCAATTTGTTTACGTGCCGCCTCTTTTTCTTCACGCAATTTTTTTTCAGCCGCGCGACGTTCTTCACGAATGCGCTTTTCTTCCTCCTCAAGTTCCTTTTTAGATTTAGGAGTAGTCTGCGCGGAACTTTCAGCAACTTTAGCAGGCGGCGTTTCTTCAGGTTGTTCGGACGCTAAAATTGCAAGTTCCCTATCAATAGGCGCGGCGGCTTCCACGTCGACAAATTGAAACATTGTCAACAGTGCTAGCGCTAAACTAATTTTCAAATTCATCTTTTACACTTCCTTAAGAATCATAGACCCAAAAAAATATATCATCAACTTTAATAAATAAGTCGTCGAAGATTGAAACTTTAATTTCAGATTTGTAGGCGGCTTTTTCTTTTTCTTCAAGGTCGCGCCATTCATCAGCATCATACTTGAAATATTCATTGTCGAGTTCAAATTTGCCGTCGCGCAAAATATAAACTGTAACACTTTTAGCCCAAGGATCGATAATCCAATATTCTTTGACGCCATTAGCTTCATAAACATCTTTTTTTATAGTTAAATCTCTGTTTCGCGTCGACCTTGAAAGGACTTCAACAACCATATCGGGGACGCCGTGCATTGCACCTTTCCAATTCACTATGCCTTTATTTTCATTAGTGACAACAACTAAATCTGGATTGAAAAGATTTCCATCGGGAAAGTAAACGTCAACGTTATCGGTGAAAACATAGCCGCAACTATTAGCGTCAATATAGTTAAAAATTCTGGCGGCTAAACGCATAACTATTCCGCTATGATTAAG
>JAFSUE010000185.1 GCA_017445435.1 Selenomonadaceae bacterium
TCTGAATCATCAATTGCGGCGGCTTTTCTAAACCATTCAAGTGCCTTGAAATAATTTTTTTCCACGCCGAAACCATGAACATAGAATACCCCAAGATTGTAGATTGCTTTTACACTTCCAACAGTAGCCGCTTTTTCGTACCACTCACGCGCTGTAATTAAATTTTTAGTGACGCCAAGCCCATAATTATAAGAGTAGCCGACTTTGTTCATAGCGTCAGCGTCACCAAGTGCAGCGGCTTTTCTATGCCATTTTAAAGCTTGATTATAATTTTGTTTAGCACCGTCACCAAAATGATATTTTACGCCGATTTTTACCATAGAATTGGTACTACCAAATTCAGCGGCTTTTAATAATTTGTGGGTTAATTTCATCTGGTCTGTCCGTAACCTTCCACCAAATATTTCATAGTAGTTAAAGCCTCAAGTCCCATAGGTCCGCGTGCATGAAGTTTTTGTGTACTGATACCAATTTCCGCGCCGAATCCAAATTCAAAGCCGTCAGTAAAGCGCGTCGAAGTGTTGACGTAAACTGCCGCCGCGTCAACAAGCTTTTGGAATTTTTCAGCCGCGTCTTTATCGTCAGTAATAATCGCGTCGGAATGTTCGGTGTTGTACTTGTTAATGTGTGCTATTGCATCTTCAAGACTGTTGACGACTTTAACCGATAAAATTAAATCGCTGTATTCAGTCGCCCAGTCTTCCTCCGTCGCAATTTCCATTTCTGGACAAATTTTTCTGCTAAGTTCGTCGCCGCGCAGTTCAACTTTATTTTCAATCATCAGCTTAGAAATTTTCGGCAGGAAGTCAGCGGCAATATCTTTGTGAACTAAAAGCGTTTCCATAGCGTTGCAGACGGACGGACGCGAAATTTTTGCCGTCAACGTAACGGGCAATGCTATATCAAAGTTCGCCGCCTTGTCAACATAAATGTGACAAACGCCAGTTCCAGTTTCAATGACGGGAACTGTTGCATGTTCAACGACGCGGGTTATTAAGCCAGCGCCGCCACGCGGAATTATAACATCAACCAACTTTCTAAGCCGACACATTGCAACTACGGCGTCACGGTCAGTTATAGCAACAAATTCAATCGCATGTTCAGGAATGCCTTTTGAAGTCGCCGCCTCAATCAAAATGTCCGTCAAAACTTTATTTGTACGAATTGCCTCTGAACCGCCGCGCAGTAAGCAAGCGTTGCTAGATTTAATACAAAGTGCAACTGCGTCAACCGTGACATTTGGTCGAGCTTCATAAATAATTCCTACGACGCCGAAAGGTACACGAACGCGCCGAATTTTTAAACCGTTGGGGCGCGTGACGTGAAAATCTTCGTGACCAATGGGATCTGGTAAAGCCGCCGTTTGGTGAAGACCTTCCGCCATTGATTCAATACGCGCTGGATTTAATGTTAATCGGTCAATCATATTTTTTCGCGTACCTTTTTCAAGAGCCGCTTTAACGTCTTCAGCATTGACGGCTATAATTTCATCTTGCCGCGCTAAAATTGCGTCAGCCATTGCCATAAGTGCCGCATTTTTCATTTCAGTTGTGACGCCAGCCATAATTCTTGCCGCGTCTTTAGCTTCCCTTGCTTGATTTGCTAAAAAATCTTTCATCAACATTACCGTCACTCCTTTTTTGAATTAAGAATTAGGAATTCAGAATTAAGAATTAAATTTTCCATTCTTAATTCTTCATTCTTAATTCTTAATTAACAAAGACTGTTCCAATTTCTTCGCCGTTCAATACGCGCCGCAAATTTCCGATCTCCTGCCCATTAACAATTATCATAGTAATTCCATGTTGGACAGCAATTTTTGCAGCTTGAATCTTCGTAAACATTCCGCCCGTTCCTAATTTCGTACCAGCACCGCCAGCAATTTTTTCAATTTCAGAAGTAATTTCCGTGACTTCGTGAATAAGTTTTGCGCTTGAATCAACTTTTGGATTGCCGCTGTAAAGCCCGTCAATATCCGTCAACATTATCAAAACTTCGGCGTCAATCATTTCAGCCACCATTGCCGACAAGTTATCGTTATCGCCAATTCTAATTTCGTCCGTAGCGACAGCGTCATTTTCATTAATGACGGGGATAACGTCCATTTGCAACAGCGACATTAAAGAGTTGCGGGAATTTTCGCGGGCGTGTTCGTCAACAGTATTATCTTTCGTAAGTAAAAGTTGCGCCATAGTTTGTCCGTACTCGGCAAAAAATTTTTCGTAAATGTGCATCAACACGCCTTGCCCAATCGCCGCCAACGCTTGATTTTCAGGAATTGTCTGCGGCTTTTCATTCAAGCCCATTTTACCAATACCAGCCGCAATTGCGCCAGAACTTACTAAAATTATTTCCTTGCCTGCGTTATGCAAGTCCACAAGTTCCCTTACCAAATGTTCAATGCGATATAAATTTAATTTGAACTTGCCGCGTGCGCCGTATGAAAGGGTACTTGTCCCAACTTTTACTACGATTCGCCGCGCAGATTTTAATTTTTCTCTTGCCGCACTCAACGGTATCACTTCCAAAATTTTCTTTTCATTATAAATTCATTTTGATTATTCTGCAAGTAAATTCGTATATTAGCCTTGACAAACTCCCGAGCCTAAAGGCGGGGGATTGTGCTATCATCAACCAATGCTTAAAAAAATAAGTCTTACAAGGTCTCCTGCATGGGTCGATGCCCCAACCCTGTACTTTTTAAAAAATGGTCTATCTGTACTACGCTAGAGTGACGCTATTACCGCTAA
>JAFSUE010000186.1 GCA_017445435.1 Selenomonadaceae bacterium
GTCGTCAACGATAATAAGTTCAAAATCTTTTAAAGTTTGTACAAGGACACTTTCTAAAAGTATCGCAATATATTTTTCAGAATTGTACATCGGCACAATCACTGACACTGCTGGAACTTTATCCAATTAATTTTCCTCCTCTGGGTCTTCAAAACCTAAAATCCACGTCGCGATAAATCCTGCAACGTAGGAAATTCCGACGCCTAAAAGATAAACTGGAACGTTATTTGTAGTGGCGGCAAGCGGTAAACCTGAAATTCCCAACGTCGCCGCGCCTACCATATTTGCCGCTTGAACTGCTCCGCCAAATGCCGCACCTATGCAAGCGCCAATAAACGGTCTGCCAAGTGGAAATGTCACGCCGTAAATCAGCGGTTCACCGATTCCCATCATTCCAACAGGTAACGCCGACGCTATAGTTTTCTTTAAAAATTTATTTTTCGTCTTGACGTAAACTGCCGCCGCCGCACCTACTTGTCCTGCGCCAGCCATTGCTAAAATTGGCAACAAAATTGTCATGCCGTAAGTTGAAATTAAATCCACGTGAATAGGTGTAAAGGCTTGATGTACGCCGAACATTACAAGCGGTAACCAAATTCCAGCTAAAATTGCTCCGACTATCGCGCCACCTGAACTTATTGCACCAGTTGCCGCCGTACCGATTGCGTCTGAAATTGCGCCGCCGATTGGTTGAAGTACGAAAATTGCCACCGCTCCTGCTACCAAAACTGTTATTAACGGCGTCAAGAATAATTCAAACATTTCTGGGATAATTTTTCGCAGATGACTTTCAAGCCACGCGCCCAATGCCGATACAAGTACTACGGAAATGACGCCGCCACGTCCCGGCAATAAATTTTCGCCGAAAAAATTTACTTCAGCAAGTGCAGGATGCGTGATTATCGCCGCTAATACGCCGCCAATTATCGGTGAGCCGTCAAAAACTTTTCCAGCGTTGTAGCCTACAAATAAATTCATTCCCCAAAAAACCGCGTTTCCAAAGACTGAAAGCAACTTGATAATCTGCGCGTCTGCAAGTTCAGGCGAAATTTTCAGCGTAACGCCAATAATCCCCGTTATAAGTCCACACGCTATAAAGCCAGGAATTAGCGGTACGAAAATGCTAGCAATTTTTTTCAGGAAAAGTTTAAACGGCGTTGCATTCTTCGCGCGAATTTCTTCATGCAGAGCTTTACCGTCACCAATTTTAGGCTTGCCCGACTTACTCAAAATTTCATTTATCGCGGCGGCAACGTTGGACGATTTACCTGGACCAACGATAATTTGAAATTCATTTTCTGAATAATTCGTACCAAGTACGCCTTCAAGCTTTTTAACTTCGTCCGCAGGAATTTTTTCAGCAAGTTGCAGACGAACCCGCGTCATACAGTTCGTGACACTTAAAATATTTTCAGCCCCGCCAACAAGTTCAAAAATTTTCGCGGCGAGTTGCTCATTAGTCAAATCAAAGCCCCCTTAAAAATTCATACGTTGCAATTTTACTTTCCTTTCGCAATTCGTCAAGCTTTTTTTCATAATGGAACGCGTCATAAATGTTATTAAGTCGTATTGATTAACTGGAATTTTTATTTTTAATTTATTTAAACTACTTTTTCTTTGGCGCAAAGAAAAAGTAGCAAAAAGAAACATTTGCGGCATTTGCGCGCTCGCGGTTGACTTTGCAGTAATAAAAACATTTCACCGCGTCATTGTGTTCCCACTCGACCTACTCCGCAGGGCGCTGAAATGCCGCTTTATTACCTCAATTTTTTTCACTTGAAAGATTAAGCACTTAGTTATTCAACACGCCCTAAGCAGGAAAATTTTTTTAATTGACGAAAAATCTTGTAGCTTAATGCTATATTTTTTGGAAGGAAGATTTTTTATGATTGTTGTTATGTCACCAAGTGCGACGAAAGAAAATCTTGATAATGTTGTAAAGAAAATTGAATCGCTGAATTTGCGAACTCACCTTTCAACTGGCGACGAACGAACGATTGTCGGCGTTATCGGCGATAAAAAAATTATTGCTAATCTTGAAATGGAAATGATGGACGGCGTAGAAAAAACTGTCCGCATTACTGAAAAATATAAACTTGTCAGCCGCGAATTTGACCCAGCTAATTCAGTGATTGACGTTGACGGCGTGAAAATCGGCGGAAATGAAATTGTCGTAATGGCGGGACCTTGCGCGGTTGAAAGTGCTGAACAACTTCATGAAACTGCTAAAGTTGTCAGCGCTTGCGGAGCAAAAATTCTGCGCGGAGGTGCATTCAAGCCGCGTACTTCGCCGTACGATTTTCAAGGACTTGGCGAAGAAGGTTTAAAACTTTTGCGTCAAACGGCGGACGAATTTGGAATGAAAGTCGTTACTGAAATTGTTGAGAGCGGCGACATTGAACTTGTCGAAAGTTACGCCGATATTCTGCAAGTTGGCGCCCGCAATATGCAAAACTTTCAAATGTTGAAGGCGTTGGGAAAATGTAAAAAGCCCGTTATGTTGAAACGCGGACTTTCAGCGACGATTGCCGAATGGCTTAACGCGGCAGAATATATTTTAAGCGGCGGCAATGAAAAAGTTATTTTCTGCGAACGCGGCATTAGGACTTACGAAACGTACACGCGCAATACGTTAGACTTGTCAGCAGTTGCGGCGATAAAAAATCTTTCGCATTTGCCGATAATCGTTGATCCAAGTCACGGTACAGGTCGTCGGTCAATGGTTGCGCCAATGGCAAAGGCGGCTATAGCGGCGGGAGCTGATGGCTTGATGATTGAAGTTCACCCGCACCCTGAAGTTGCACTTTCGGACGGTAACCAATCTTTGACGCCAGCAGATTTTCAAGCGCTGATGAATGACTTGAACGCGATAACTGCGGCAGTCGGTAAAAAAATATGAGTACGAAACTTGCAATTATCGGCGTTGGATTAATCGGCGGTTCATTGGGTCTTTGTTTGAAAGATAAACTTGGCGACGAAATTTTTATTACTGGTCTTTGTCGTACAGAAAAATCTATGAAAACTGCAATGGAACTTGGCGCGGTTGATTTTGCGTCGAACGATTTAGAAAAAGTTGTCGGCGACGCAGATTTTATTTTCCTAAGCCCGCCAGTTCTGCAAATTGTTCCAATGGTTCAAAAAATTTTGCCATACCTTAAAGACGGCGCGATTATCACTGACGCTGGCAGTACGAAAAAATTTATTTACGATGAACTGAAAAAAATTCTTCCGCCAAATGTTTATTACATTGCAGGGCATCCAATGACTGGGCGCGAAAAATCTGGCGTGACTGCGGCTAGTAAAGATTTATTCAAAAATAAAGCTTACGTCATAGTTGAAGATACTGGCGCACCGCTTGAAGCTCATGAAAAGTTAATGGCGCTGTTACGATTGACGGAGGCTAATTTTACAAGTCTTGACATTGCTAAACATGACCGTTGCGCGTCGATAATTAGTCACGTCCCGCACGTTACGGCGGCGGCGCTTGTAACTTTACTTAACCGCGCTGGTGACGACCTTGACTCCTGCTTAAAACTTATCGGCGGCGGCTTTAAAGATACAACGCGCATTGCCAGTTCAAATGCTGATATGTGGGCAGATATTTGTATGACGAACGGCGACGCAATTTCCGCTAATCTTCGCGATTTACAAAATATTTTAGGCGAAGTGATAAAAGCTATTGAAAATAAAGATAGACAGGCGATTCACGATTACTTTACGAAGTCAAGGGAACGGCGCGATAAAATTTTGGAGTTTGTCGAGAAAAAATTTGATCCGAACTAATATTTACCAACTGATGAAGGGGGCGTAAATTTTGCTGACGAAAAGATTAATTCCATGCCTTGACGTTAAAGCAGGTCGAGTTGTCAAGGGTACAAATTTTGTAGGACTTCGTGATGCAGGCGATCCTGTCGAACTTGCCAAACGTTACGACGAAGAAAGAGCCGATGAATTAGTTTTTCTTGACATCAGCGCATCTCATGAACGACGCGGCATAATGTTTGACGTTGCTAAAAACTGCGCGGCGCAAGTTTTCATTCCCTTCACAGTTGGCGGCGGCATTCGTAACGTTGAAAGTATGCGTCGTATGTTGAAAAGCGGCGCTGATAAAATTTCTATTAACACGGCGGCGGTTGAACACCCTGAAATTATTTCTGAAGGCGCTAAAAAATTTGGCAGTCAATGTATCGTGCTGGCAGTTGACGCTAGACGCCGTACGAATGGTGACGGCTGGGAAGTTTTCATACACGGCGGCAGAACTGAAACTGGGCTTGACGCGTTGGACTGGATACGATAAGGCGTTGAACTTGGCGCAGGTGAAATTTTATTGACAAGTATGGACGCGGACGGTACGAAGGACGGCTACGATATTGAATTAACACGCGCAGTTAGTGAGGCTGTCAACGTACCAGTCATTGCGTCGGGCGGCGCTGGAACTTTTGAACATTTCCTGCAAGTTTTGACTGAAGGCAAGGCGGACGCCGTTTTAGCCGCATCAGTTTTTCATTACGGTCAATATACCATTCGGCAAGTGAAAGAATTTTTAAAAAGTCGAGGAATTGAAGTTCGATTTTAAATTTTACATTGGATTAAGACTTCCACAACTTGAAATTTTCCCGCGCATATTCGGCGGGAAATTTTTTTGCAGGAAAAAATTTCCGTGTACAGAAAAAATACGTTGAGGTGATAAAAATGTCAGAATTGAGAGCCGAAGCTATAAATTTAATTGAATCTATGCCTGAAAAATATTTGTTGGCTATCGTGCAGTACGCAAGACGTTTTGAAAATAAAGATTTTGCCGATGAACAGGCTATGTTTGCAGAATGGGAACGCGACCCCGACACTTACGAAGACAAAATTGCTGAATACGTAAACAGCTGGGTGAAAGATGTAAGGCGTGAAAAAAGACAAAATGCGAATCTTAATTGATACAAATATTTTAATTTCTGGATTATATTTTCACGGATTGCCGAAAAAACTTTTGAGTGAAATTGATTTGGAACAATTTAAAATTTGTGTGAATCAAGAAATAATTTCAGAGTACACAGAAAAAATTGATAAAAAATTTTCAAAATCGAAATATATTTTGAATATGGAACTTCGCGAAAAAATTTTTAGCAGTTTTAATAGTTTTGACAAAGTTTCAAACTTAAAAGTTTGCCGAGACCCTGACGACGATAAATTTATAAATTGTGCGATAGACGCGAAGGCAATTTATATAGTAAGCGGCGACAATGATTTATTGGAGCTAAAAAATTTTGCAGGAATTGAAATTGTTACTGCACGTGAATTTTATGAAAAGTACATTAAACCTTCCACAACTTGAAATTTTTTATCCCGCGCAGATTCGGCGGGAAATTTTATTTGTAGCTGGCGGCAGGCGTCCCGACGAAAAATATTTTGTCGAACTTGCACGCAGTAGGGAAATTTTCGCCGTCGATAAAGGTATTGAAATTTGCCGTGACTTGAACATTTTGCCGAAAATTTTAATTGGCGACTTTGACAGCGCGAAAAGTTCTGCTGTCGATTGGGCGCTTGAAAATAAAATTCCGATTGAACGTCACCCCGTCGATAAAGATTTGACTGATACGCAACTTGCCCTTGAACTGGCTGAAAAAAATTCTGCGTCGTACATAATCTTGACTGGAATTTTCGGCGGCAGGTTCGACCACCTTTTCAGCAATGTTTTTACCTGCGCGGCGTCGACGATTAAAACTTGTCTTGCTGACGAACGCGAAATAATTTTTTTCGTACGCGGCGGCGAAAGTGTCAACGTAAAATTTTTTGTACGTCCTAAAAATTTGTCGCTTCTGCCGATAACTGCAACTTGCGAAGGCGTGACGATTAACAATGTTTATTGGCAACTTGACGGCGCAACGCTTAAACAAAATTTTCCTAATGCCGTTAGCAACCGCGTTGAATCTGACGAAATAAAAATAAATCTTGACAAAGGCACGCTTGCAGTTTATTTTAATTTTTAAATTTCTGACGCTTGAATTTTTAGTGAGGTGATTTTTATTTCTGCACTCGACGATTTAATTTTACAAATTCCCGATGAAATTCTGCGCGGACGCATTCAAAAGGAACTTGCCGAATTGAAACGTACTAAAGACGTCGGCTTAGTCTTTGAAAATCACAATCCCGAATGTACGCCGCTTTACAACGTACCAGTCAAAGTTAATTCCCTCGTCGCACTTAAAGCTGGCAAGCTCAATGAAATGTTCCGCGTTATTGCTATCGACAACGACAAAGTTTCTTGCATTCGTGACAATCAAAATTTTACTTTCAACTTAAATGAACTTGCAACCGTCGCGCAATTCGGCGATCCAATTTATCCGTACCTTCAACCTATCGACGCCGTTTGCAATGCGCCTGATTCCAAACTTTGGCACGCGCTTATTGAGGCGGAAAATTATCACGCACTCCAACTTCTCAAATATCTTTA
>JAFSUE010000020.1 GCA_017445435.1 Selenomonadaceae bacterium
CACGTCAGCAATAATTTTGTCGATTTTCTCAACTTCAAGCCGCTGTTTATTCGCGCCGATATTTGGAAAAACATTCAGCTTGTCTTCGATAACGTTATCAGTTTTGAGATTGTCTTTAAAGCTTTTTTCATTCATAATAGTTGCTCCTTGTTAGGCAGTAGTGGAGTAGTTGGTAGGGTGTAGGAAAAAATTCTTAATTCTTCATTCTTAATTCTCACAGGTCGCCGCGCGTCAAGGCGTTAATGACGTATTCAAAAGTTTTCGTAAGCTCCGACATATTTTTTATAGTGAAAGCGTTTTTCTCGCCAACCATTTCGTCTAAATAATTTTTATCGAAGTCAACGCCAACGCCAATAGCAATTATCTTCAAGCCGTTGTCACGAACTTTACGCGCACAACCTAAAGTTTGTTGTCGCCTATCTGGGTAGCCGTCAGTAACGATAAGTGCAATTTTCTGGCGCGTAGAATTTTCCACAACTTTTTCTGCCGCGTGTAAAGCCTCAATCATCGCCGTCCCGCCGTAAGCTTCAATTTGCGGAAGTTCCTGCGTTAATTTGCTAGCGTCATTCGTCAATTCGCTAAGAATTTTAGGCTTGTCGCTGAAACTCATCAACGCCATTTGATGAACGCTCAAGTCAATCATCTTTGTTATCAATTCGGTTGACGCACGCTTAGCTTGAACTAAATCGTCGCCGCGCATACTTCCTGAACAATCCAGCATCAATACCATATCAATCGGCGTTGCCGCACCGTGTACAGATTTTTTGATAGACTTGTCTATAAATTCTTCACGCGAATTTTCAACGTTCTGCTTATCAATTACCGTAACTTTTAAGCGCTGGTCGTTCGTGAACTCAAACTTCACATCAACTTTAGTTTGTCTAGCAGGTGCAGGCGGCAAATTTTTCAAGTGCAATGACCCACGAAAACGATGGAACTTTAAATCCAGTTCATTTTCATTTTCCGCCTCATAAACATTGACATCAATTTCAGTTTGATTATCGAAGACAGTTTGATAAGTTTGAGTTGCCGCGCAAGGGTACGGCGTATCTTTAGCCAAAATTCTATCGAAGACAAGTTTTCCGTCCCTATTCATAACTTCGACGCCAAGAGAATGTGGCAGGATACTTTTTAAAGTAATTTTGCCGTCGCGTTCATTGTCGCCGCCTTCAATGCCTATATTTAGCGATTCAGCAACACGCGCCGCGCCCATAACTACAAGCTGGCTCAATGGCAATTCGTCATTTGGAACAATGCCTAAATCTTTTGTAATTCTTTCGCGAATGTACGGAATAAAGCACGTGCCGCCAGCTAAAATTATTTCGCCAATTTCATCAAGGCGGAAATTTTTATTATTCTTCGCAAAAATATTCAGCTGATTGAAAATCCTGTCGAAAAGCGGCTTACAAATTCTTTCAAGCGCTCGCCGCGTCAAGATGAAGTCCAAATCGTAATTTTTACCGCCCAACGTCGTCAAGTTCGGCAAAATTACTTCGTGTTCAGTAACTTCACTTAATTTTTCTTTAGCGTGCCGCGCCTCAATTAAAAGCCGATTCATCAAAATATTATATTCAGTTTCATCAATGCCAGCAGTTTGAAAATTTTCCAAGTTTAAGCCAGTGTCGTCTTCAATGTGTTTAATCAGTTCAGTTTGAATGGCTTTATCAAAGTCATCGCCGCCAAGTCTGTCGTCGCCGTCAATCGCAATGGCTCGGTAAGTATGCCGCGCAGGGTCAGCATCTAGTACGCTTAAATCGAAAGTGCCGCCGCCAATATCGACGACCATAACTTTCTTATTAAGCTGTTTTTCTTGTGCCGCCTCAATAGCCGCCGCCGTTGGTTCTTCCAAAATCCACATAACGTCAAAGCCAGCCGCAGTACCAGCTTTTCGCGTTTCGTCACGCTGATTATTGTTGAAGTACGCGGGAACGGTGATAACTGCGCCAATTTTTTCATCGCCTTGCAGTCTCATTCGCTTTACAAATTCGCGTTTAACTTCCTTCAAAACTTCAATGGCAACATCAGTCGGCGTGTAAGTTCGACCGTTGCAAGTCCACGTTTTATTCAGTTCAAAGTTGCCGATATAAGTTTTAGCGGAGCTAATCATATTTTCTGGGTCAGTCACGCCCAAATTTTCCGCGTACTGTCCAACTTTAACGTCGCCTTTTTCGTCAGTGTAAATGACACTTGGCAACATTGTAGCGCCGCCTTCAAATTTTAGAATCCTTTTTCTGCCCTTCAAAAAGTAACAAGCTAGCGTATTGCGCGTGCCTAAGTCAATGCCGATTACGTATTCGTCATTCATAAAAATTTCCTCCTAATGGTTGAAAGGGCGCTAACTTTAAATATTTTTTTAAACTACATCTTTTTCAAGGGAAACGCCGTCGACATTTTCGCCGTCAGAATTTTCAATCGGTACAATTTTAGGCGTTGCACCTTCCGTTACGCATTCTTCCGTAACAATAATTTTGCGCGGCTCGTTAGACTTGGGAATTTCAAACATAACATCAAGCATAACATCTTCGATAATGCCTTTGAGTGACCGTGCGCCAGTTTTACGCTCAATCGCCTTTTTAGCTACGGCAATTAACGCCGCCTCCTCAAATTCAAGTTGTACGTTGTCCATAGCTAAAAGTTTTTCGTACTGCTTGACAGGGGCATTGCGCGGCTCTGTCAAAATTCTAAGCAATGAATGTTCGTCCAAAGTTTCAAGCGTACAAATAACGGGCAGGCGTCCAATAATTTCAGGAATTATGCCGTACTTCATCAAATCTTCGGGGCGAACTTGATGAATCAGTTCATTAAATTTTTCGTCGTCATCTTCCTTCGCTGGAACGTCGACGCCAAAACCTAAGCTTGCCTCACCTTTGCGAATACGTTTAGCAACAATTTTATCAATGCCGACGAATGCGCCGCCGACGATAAATAAAATATTTTTCGTGTCAACTTTAATTGTAGGCGCTTCAGGGTGTTTACGTTGTCCCCGCGCAGTAAATTCTACGACGCTACCTTCAAGCATTTTCAAAAGCCCTTGCTGTACGCCTTCGTGACCAGGATCGGCAGTGATTGAATTATTTTCGCCAGACTTACGCGCAATTTTGTCGAACTCGTCAAGATAAATGATACCGTGTTCAGTCTTTTCAATATTTTGTCCAGCGGCGTAGTAAAGATTTCTTACGGCAACTTCAACGTCCGCGCCGACAAAGCCAGCCTCCGTTAAACTTGACGCGTCAGTCACGGCAAAAGGTATGTCTAAAAGTTTCGACAGATGACTAAGCATAGCCGTTTTGCCGCAACCTGTTGGACCTAAAATTATAACGTTGGACTTGTCAATTTCATCGTTGCCGCCGTCATTTTCCAAATCGTACTTCATACGCTTATAGTGATTGTACGCGGCGACAGACAAAATTTTTTTAGCGCGTTCCTGCTTAATAATAAATTCGTCAAGATAAGCTTTAATGACGTGCGGTTTATTTTTTTCAAGCAAATTTCCAAGTTCGTCGGTAAATGAACCGTGAGACTTTTTAAGTTTTTTCTGTTCATCTTCGTCAATAATTTTATTGAGTTCTTTAATGCAATTTCTGCAGACGGCAAAGCCCGTACCAGGATCGAAAATCGGCATATCAATTTGAGACTGCACCTTTACGCGGCGTCCACACAAACTACATCTAAATGTTCCCATTGACATAAAAAAATTTCTCCTTTAAATAGCAGATTTTTAAAAAGTTAAAGTAACTAATTGTGAAGGTATAACATAATAAGAAACTTTACAAAAAAAATATTATCCTGTGTGTAAGCAGGAGGAAGAAAAATGTTAAAGTTTCAAGAAAATTATACCACAGACCATATCTCCTTTGAAGATTTTCTTTTGGTCATTTTTGTTTTTGTCGATGATTTAGGCTACTGTTTCCGATTGTGTCAAATACAGACCGAAATTCGATAAAGCACTGCTCAGCGACTCTGAAATTATGATAAATTCGACCGTACCCGCAGAAATTTATGAACTTGATTTTTTCAAAACTTGCCACATTTTTGCAAGGCTTTTCGTACCATAGCTGATAAAGGTTATGTTTCGGAAAAACTAATTCAAAGTAGAGCGGGTGTTGGCTAAATTTTTTGCTTTATCCTTGTTGCTTGCTCACTCTAACTGCATCAGATTTTTAATTTTTTAATATACCCTCACAATGGGTTAATTTACGTCCATTAAATCACCTCTCAAAACTTTTCAATATAAAAATTTAATTTCCTGCAAAAAAAATAAGCCCGAAGGCTTAAAGAATTTCGCTGAATGTCAATCAAATAGAATTTTTACTCTGCCTGAATCGATAAACGCCGCAACCGAATCTGCGCGGAGAAATTTTTTTGAGTTCGTCAAAATCTTTTTCAAAATTTTTGCCGTCAATCGCGGCACGATAAATTTTCGTCGTCAGCGCTACAACTTCTGGCGAATAATCCTGCGCGTCAATCCTCAACGCCGCCGCACCAAAAAATTTTTCAAGATACGGCAACAAACATAAATCTTTAGCAAAGTAAATGTGATTATAGCCGAATTGGTCGACGCGCAACGGATGAACTTCGCCCGCCGAATCCTCCATTGCAAAATGTTTATCCAAAAGTTCAGGCGTTGCAAAATCGTCATAATTTGGATGATAAAGCTTGATAAAATTATTTTCACTAATCATTGATTCGATTGAACCGTGAACAATAATTTCAATCGGCAGGGTAGATTTTTCGACGACGCTTTTAACTTGTGCAAAACTCATTTCGATTGACGCGGTAGCTTGTACGACGCCTTGACTTTTCAAAAATTCGGCGGCAACTTCATTGAAAAGATTGAAAGAAATATCGGCGTGAATTGGCAAATTAAAATTTTTCATAAGATTAAGCGTACCCAAATTGCTGACAATCACGCCGTCAAAATTCACGTCGTCTAAACGTTCGATAAGTCCGCGCAGTTCATTTAAAACTTTATCGCGGGTGACGCGCGGCGTATTCAAAATAATTTTCTTGCCGTGCGAATGTGCAAAATTTACAGCGTCTTTAAAATCTTTCAGCGTGAAAGGTGTATTAGGTCTGAAAACTTCGCCGCCAATGTAAATTGAATCAGCGCCGTTTTCAACCGCAGACTTTGCCGCGTCCAATGTCGAAACTCTCACGTTCAAATTTGGCTTGCCGTCAAATTTTTTAATCGGCGTTTCATCGTCAAAAATTTTTTTAACTTCGTCGTCATCAAACGCCGTTTCGACGACACCCGCGCTAAAAAATCTTGGTTCGCGTGTACCGTCAAGCCCAATATCTTTTTTAGTCGGCGGTTGAAAGGCAAAAGTCGTAGTAAAATTTCTTACGCGCTTTTCATAAAAATCTTTCCAAAAATTTTCGTCGATAGTAAATCCAGTAGGGTCGGCAATATATTCGTCGATAACTTTTCTGTAAGCGGCAGTAATTCGCGCAATAAATTCTGGTGGACGCATACGCCCTTCAATCTTGAAAGATGAAATGCCCGCTTGTATCATATCTGGAATATTTCTAAGCATGCACATATCATTCAGCGCGGTTTTATGTGACGTATCGTCGATAATTTCGCCAGTCGATTCGTCAATAAATTTCCATTCCCAACGGCAAGGTTTAAAGCAACGACCGCGACTGCCGCTTTGCCCAAAAGTTACGCCTGAATGATTACATTGCCCTGAAATTGCTATGCACATATCGCCATGAATAAAATATTCAACTTCAATTCCAGTTTTTTCCTTTATAAGTGCAACGTCATTCAAACTAAGTTCGCGCCCCAGTACAATCCGCTTGACGCCAAATTTTTGCAGGAACTTAACGGCGGGAATGTTATTAACGTTCATCATAACTGAACCGTGAATTGGAATGTTCAAGCCCAGTTGATGAATCAGCTGAATTACTGATAAATCTTGTACGATTAAAGCGTCTGGCTGAATTTTGTTGAGGAATGAAAGATAATCTTTAAGCGGCGGGATTTCTTCGGAACTGATTAAATTATTCAGCGTGATATAAAGTTTAGCGCCGTTATCATGTGCGAAAGTCACGGCGTTTTTTAATTCTTCGTCAGTCAAGTTGAAGTCATCTTTATGGACGCGCATATTAAAATGTTTGCCGCCAAGATAAACTGCATCAGCACCTGCATTAATCGCGGCGGTGAAGGCGTCCCATTTTCCAGCTGGCGCTAAAAGTTCTACTGAATCACGAGTCAAAGTCATTTGCATTACTCCTTCGTAAATATTCGTAAAAATTATAGCACAGCTACGCAATTTATTTTACATTGAAGTTAAAAAAAGTTTGTTGTAAAATATTTGCGCTACTGATACTTCTGGAAGCCTTTTAACGGCGGAAGGAGGTGATAGCCGTGTTTACGACTTTCGTAGTGTCTGTCGTGGCAGGTGTAGTTGCTTACTACATCTGCAAGTGGTTGGACAGACGTTAATCAGTAGCCAGCCGCGTGGTTAGCGTTATTCCCAAAACGCGCAAAAGCCCCGATTTGCAGATCGGGGCTTTTTTGATCGCCGTGTTTACAACTTCTAAATTACATTTAATAGCGCTATTAGTTTACCATAGAAAAATTTTTATTGCAACTGCTGAAAATTTTTCTATATCGCGGCAGGAGTAGTGATGCGTAAATATTTTTTAGCTTTTCAAAAATTCTGGCGCATCGCTAAAAGCTTGCAATAAAAGGCGGCGTGTGATAAAGTTGCACTGCGTTTTCAAAATCTGCGAAAGGAAGGTTGCAATGTCACCACTAGTTAGCATTATGACGCCTTGTTACAACGGCGAAAAATATGTTGGCAGATATTTAGATTCCGTACTTACCCAAACTTACGACAATATTGAAGTTGTCATTGTCGACGACGGCTCAACCGACAACACTGCGGCGATAATTAAAAGCTACATTCCAAAGTTTGAATCAAAAGGCTACAAGTTAGTTTACGTGTACCAAGAAAACGGCGGCGCGGCGTCTGCGATAAGTACGGCAATGTCAATGGTTAATGGTGACTTCATTTCGTGGTTTGATTCGGATGATATTTTATTGCCTTTTTCAACTGAAAAGCGCGTGAACTTTTTGCAACAAAATCCGCAGTACGATTTTTGTATTTGCCAAATGCTGGAAGTGTCGGAA
>JAFSUE010000187.1 GCA_017445435.1 Selenomonadaceae bacterium
ACGCCTCGCGCTTGTCCAACTGGAATTGCCGTCGTCGCATTTTTCCCAAAAAAAAGTTTTTCCACGCCCATAACTTCGGGCTGGAAATTTTTTATTATCGCGTCAAGTTCATTGTAAATTTTTAAAAGTCTGTCCTGCATTAAAGCTTGTGGGCTTGTAGTTATCGCGCCGAAAGTTTTTGCTATTAACCGCCCGCGTGACTGTTCAACTACGCCGTAGCCGCAAATTGCTGTACCAGGATCAATACCAAGTGCTAACATTAAAATTCCAAGACCTCGCCATCAGCAGGCATAAAATAATTTTGTACGCCGCGCCGTGCCAAAAATCCGCGCATTGTATGACGTGTAATTGAGGCGTGGGCAACGTTATCCATATGCGTTATGACAAGTTTTGCATTCGGTACGGTCTTTGCAACAATTTCAACGTCTTCATCATTCATTATCAAGCGTCCGTTGTCAACAAGTTCAGCGGCGCAACTGTTCAACGCCACAACGTCAGGATTAAATTCTTTCAGCGTCTTTTCTACGCCGTCAAAAAAAACTGTATCGCCAGCAATGTACAAAATTTTTTCATTTTCAGCTTGAAAAATAATGCCGCAAGCGTCCATCATAGGCTTTATTATACCGTGCCGCGCAGGAGTCTTTGTAAGTTTTACGTCGCCAATCTGCAAGGAATTTTCCGTAAGAATTTGAACGTCATTAAAGCCCGATTTTTTAAGTATCGCGGCGTCCATTTCATTTTGCGCCAAAGTCGTAACGTTTTTATCAAGCGGAGCGCCAACCGTGCCGTCTGCAAAGTTCAAGTCAATGTGGTCGGGATGAATGTGAGTTATTACGTAGTAGTCAACGCCTTCAAGAATTTTTTCGACAGGTTCAGGCAAATCGAAAATCGGCATTGGAATTTGTTCCTTCACTGGATCGGGCGTATGAAAGGGGAAACCTGGAACGTCTGCAAAACTGCCAAACTTGCCCTTACCGATAAGCCAAGGATCAATTAAAAAAGTTTTTCCCGCGTAAGTAATTTTTAAAGTTGCATTGCGAATCTGTTTAATTTTCATAAAAATAGCGCGGACATCATAATTTGCAAAGCCGCGCTAATACACCGTCCCTTGAAAAAATTTTTGTTAAAGTTATTATTCAAATTCGTAGTTGCCGTAAACGTTTTGAACGTCATCATCTTCATCAAGCGCGTCAAGAAGTTTTTGCATTTTTTCTGCGTCGTCACTGGAAAGTTTGACGGTAGTATCAGGAACTTGTGTAATTTCGGCAGACGCAGTTTCAATGCCCTTTTCAGCAAGTGCGCTTTCAATGGCGTTGAAATCTTCAGGCGCGGCAGTAATTTCAAAAACATCATCATCTGTTTCAAAATCTTCTGCGCCAGCGTCCATAACAATTTCCATCAGCGAATCTTCATCATCAAACGTTTCTTTTTCCACGACGAATACAGCTTTTTTCTTGAAGAGCCAGCCGACACAACCATTTTCACCTAAATTTCCGCCGTGCTTAGAAAAAATATGGCGAATGTTAGCGGCGGTACGGTTTCTATTATCCGTCAAAATATCCAGCATTAACGCCGAGCCGCCAGGTCCATAGCCTTCGTAGGTAATTTCTTCGTAGTTGGAAGTATCAGACGCGCCAAGACCTTTTTGATAGCGCGGTTAATGTTATCTTTCGTGACGTTGTTAGCCTTCGCCTTCGACAATGCCAATTTAAGCCGCATATTGCCAGCAGGATCAGCGCCACCCATTTTAACAGCGATTGTAATTTCACGGCTTATTTTAGTTGTCATTGCGCCGCGTATTGCGTCATTAGCGCCTTTTTTACGTTTAATGTTTGCCCACTTTGAATGTCCTGACATAATATCTTCCTTTCATTTTTAGTAATTAGGAGTATGAAAAAATTCTTAATTTTTAATTCTTAATTCTTAATTCAACTCACGCCATTTGACGCTTAACTAAGTTTGAAAAAATTCCGCCTTGCTTTACAAGTTCATCAAAGCCGCCTTGCTCAACAATTCTTCCAGCGTCCATTACAAAAATTTTATCACATTGTCGAATCGTCGACAATCTATGCGCTACAATTATTCGCGTCGTATGCAAACTGTTTAAACTGTTCGTAACAATCGACTGTGTACGATTATCAAGCGCTGACGTTGCTTCATCAAAAATTAAAATTGACGGCTTAGTCACCAGCGCCCGTGCAATTAAAATTCTCTGCCGTTGTCCGCCTGAAATGTTGCTTGAACCTTCTGAAATGACAGTCTGCATTCCCATAGGCATCATAGCAATATCATCAGCAATTCCCGCCGCCGCCGCCGCTTGCCATGCGTCATCTTGCGTTAAAGCGTTCGTACCGATAATGTTTGTGAAAATGTCGCCTTGCATAAGCTGACCGTTTTGCAGTACAACGCCCATTTGCGTCCGTACCGACGGCATATTTAATTCTGATAAGTCTTGCCCGTCATAGTAAATCGCGCCTTTACGCGGCTTTTCAAAACCAAGTAAAAGTCTGACTAAAGTTGACTTGCCGCAACCCGACCGTCCGACGATTGCAACATTTTCACCTGCTGAAACTTTAAAGCTTACGTCGTGCAAAACGTCTTTTCCGTTTTCACCGTAGCCGAAAGTTAAATTGCTAACTTCAATAGCGCCAGATAAAACGCCAGCGTCAATTTTATCGCCGACGCTTTCAGGCTCTTCCTCAAGAATCGGTCTGAAATTTTCAATATGCGGCTGAATTTCAAAGTAATGACCGACAAGCGGAATAATTCCATTCAACGTACCATTAAAAGCCGTGAATGCCGCTTGAAATGCTATGAACTGCGCGTATGTAATGCCTTGAATCTGTTCGCCGTTCGGTCCAATTTCATTTATGCCGTAAACTGCAATGTAATACATCAGCATTGACAAGATAAACGGCTGAATACTACCGATAATCATATTGTAATTGCCTTGCCAGCGAAGTTTCAAGCTCCAGTTCCAATGTTCGCCAAAAGCTTTTGTCCACAATAAAAACGCTTGCTTTTCTGCGCCATGTTCGCGGAACTTTGAAAGTCCAGAAAAAATTTGCTGAATTATTCCAGAAAGTTTATTGCCTGTATCAATCATCTTGCGCTGCATTTTCAATACGCGCCAATAAATTATCGCCGTGATGATGCAGTATACAAGCCAAACTGCAACTGCCGCCGCCGTCAACTTCAAGCTGTAGTAGCACATTAAAAATATGCTCCAGAATGAAAAGACAAAGCCGAATATTCCGCCGATAAATTCAGGGCTGACAAGTCCTTTTACAACGCCCATTCCGCCCATTCTGCTAGCAAGTTCGCCCGTCGTGAACTTCCTAAAAAATGTTGTCGGCAAAGTTAATAGTCGACCCCATAGCGCCGCTTCTGTCGCCATATCAATTTTTGAAGTTATGCGCATAACGGCAATGCTACGGACAATTCCAAGTGACGCCATTGTAAAGCTCATTATAAACGTAACTTGCGTTACCGTTGACAAGCCGCTATAGTCGAGATTCGGAATTATATCTTGAAAGATTGTTTCCGTGACAATCGGCATAATCAGCGGCAATAATCCACTTATAAATGAAATGAAAATTACAACGCGATAATCTGCAAACCAACATTGTTTGAAGATAAATTTCAGCAAGTCGAAAATTTTTAATTTCCGCGCAGGAAAACCGCCATAACATGCAAAGGCGTCTTTATCAATTTTCGCGGCAACTTCATCGTCAATATTTATGCCGTCAGGATTTTTTTTCGTGATAAGTTTATAACTGCTAGGCGTCAAGGGTACGAAGGCGGCTAATTCTTTATCGTCGCCGTAGTAGCCAAGAATGACGCCGCTATCTTTTTTGTACCAGTCTTTTTCAAGGGAAATTAAGCGCATTTGCATATTCCCTTTTTGCATAAGCCGCCGAATCAATCTAATTTGGTCAAGCTTGCGCGTAAGTTCAGGCGCAATTTTTATATTATCAATCGGCATTCTAAGCGCTAATGCCACGCGTTGCACAATGAAAGTAACATTTTCCAGTTGATCTTCACGTTTGCGATTATCGGAAATGCCTTCACTAAACGGCGTATTCTCCTCACCGAGCAAGTTTGCAACGGAATTATTCATCATACGTTGCTGGTTACGGGCGCGAACTTCCACGCGGCGTGTAAAGCGTATGTCGTCCGAATTAAAGCGCATACCTAGCAACATTGAAAAAATTTCTTCGTTATCGCGAAATTCTTCTAATAAATCGTCTAAAGAATTTTCCTTGCCGTTTAAAACTGTGCCGTCACGCCACGCGATAACTTGTTCGTCGCCTTTATCAGCAAGCAAAGTCATCCACGGCAACTTGACAAGATACGCAAACCATTCACGCATTAACCGTTGCAATTCGTCAAGATTAACCGCGCTAAACGGCTGTATTTCAATTTCAGTATCTTCTATGGCGTAAATCAGCGTGTCGACCGTTTCAAATTCATCAAGTGCAGGGAATGCCGCGCTGCCTTCTGAAATTTCCGCTAAAAATTGTTGACGGAATGAACCTTCGCCCTTCGTGACGGCGTAAACTTCAATCTTGCCGCTACGTACAATCGCTAATGATTCGCCGTTTTCAAGTCGAAATCTTTCACCTGCTGGCAATGGTAAGACGAAACGCGAAGGTTTATTTAAATCTATTTTATTACTCAATGCTTTGCTCCTCCGCACTTCGTTCCTCAATTAAATGGCGGTAAGGTCCATCGTGTTTCATCATTTCCCTATGCGTGCCGCGTTCAACCACAACGCCTTGATGTAACATAATAATTTCATCAGCATCACGAATCGTTGAAAGGCGATGAGCCACGATTAAGCAACTGCAACCGCGCCGTCGAATGTTTTCAAGTACAACTTGTTCCGTCATTGGGTCAAGAGCGCTTGTCGCCTCGTCCAATACCAAAAGTGAAGGATTATTCGCCAATGCACGGGCAATTTCAAGGCGTTGACGTTGTCCGCCGCTGAAGTTCAAGCCGCCTTCTGAAACCTGCGCGTCATAACCGCCGTCAAGTTGCAAAATATCTTCGTGAATACAAGCATCTTTCGCCGCCTGTATAACGTCACTTTTTCTAACTGAATCGTCGAACAACGTTAAATTTTCCGTGATAGTCCCTGTAATTTGAAAAACATCTTGGTCGACGCAGGAAAGGGAATTGACGATAACTGCGCGGGGAATTTGTCGACGCGGTACGCCGTCAAACTTCACTTCACCCGACCATTCTTCATAAATTCCTGTGACAATTTTGGCAACGGTTGATTTACCACTACCACTTGCGCCGACAACTGCCACCCAATGACCTGGCTTTATATGCAGATTAAATTTATTCAGCAACGGCTTTTCAAGCGGGCTGTAGCCAAAATTTATATCCTTCAATTCCAATTCACCGTTGAGCCGCTTAATTTCTACGTCGTCATTATAATTTTTGTCCGCGCAGTTCAATTCATCAATTTCATAGCGCCGAACGTCATCAAGACGTTGCATTTGCATTTCTGTACTTTGCAAAGTTGAACCTAAGCCGAGCAAGGCGTTGACTGGAGCTTGGAAACTTCCCATTAAATTTTGAAAAGCCATAAACATACCAGCTGTCATTGCGCCATCCATAATTGAAAAGCCGCCGAACGTCATAATCAACGCGCCATTAAGTCCGCCCATTAACGTCGGGACAATAGTTGCCGTCATTGACCAAAGCGCTACATCTTGACTTGCCGCTAAAACTTTTGTCTTGTAACCTGCCCACTTCGTGAAAAAGTCCGCCTCATTGCCATTCGCTTTAATCGTCTCAATCATCTGCAAGCCGTTCATTGCCGTGCCGTATTCTTTGCCGCTATCCTGCTGAATTTTCATATTTAAATCCGTCAAGTGTCGACGCAGTGCAAAGAAAATTATAATGTCGATACTTGAAAAGAAAATGCCGATTAGCGTTAATGTTACGTCGTACTGCAGGAGCAGGAGAAGGTAGAAAATGGCGACGAGTAAATCTAAAACTGCCGTTGCCGCTGGTCCAGAAAGTACACCTGCGATTGATTCATTAAAGCCAACACGGCTAGCAACTTCCGCCGCGTACCGCTGATGAAAAAATTGCATTGGCAAACGTAGCAAATGCCAAAAGAAACTTGATGAATCAGCTAGCGTTAGTTTACGTTGCCAGCGCGTTAAAATGACGGCTTGTAGCCACGTCATAAATCCGCAGACGACAAAAGACACCGCCATTGCAAACATAAAGTTGAACATCCAGTCGGGATGCTTTTTCGTTAAAATATCGTCAAGGAAAATTTGACTTAAGACTGGCGACGCTAAACCTGGAATGATTAAGCCGAGATTTAAAAGGGCAATAAAAAGCGCCGCCCATTTATCTTGAGCAAGTTTTTCAGCAACGGCAGTGAAAATATTGTAGCGATGACCTTCAGGTTTAAAATTTTCATTGGGGACAATGTGAAGGGCAACGCCTGTATACGACGTGCGGAAGTCTTCAAGCGGAACAGTACGCCTTCCCATTGCGGGATCGTTGAGGTAGGCGGTATTGCCTTTTACGCCTTCAAGTACGACGAAGTGATTAAATTCCCAGTGAATGATTAGCGGGTAGGCGCCAACTTCCAATAACCTGTCAACGCTCCATTTGTAACCGTTCGCCGTACAGCCGCGATTTCTAGCCGCACGAATTACGCAACTAGCCTTTGAGCCGTCACGATTGACGCCGCATTCTTGACGAAGTTTTTCAAGCGGCAACCATAATTTGTAATGTGCTAAAATCATTGACAGCGACGCCGCGCCGCATTCTGTAGCCTCCATTTTCAAAACTGTCGGCACTTTGACGCGTCTTTTGCTGTTGAAAATGTTTAGTATTCGTTCCCAAATTGCTTTTAAAAATTCCATTTACCAAACCAAATTTTTCTGTACAAATGAAAATTTACTTAGATTGAAAATATATTTAGCTTTTAACCTTCGCTGATATAACTGCGCTGATTGGCAGGAATTGCCGCCCAGTCTATTTGATTAGCCGCAACACGATTTCTTAAGCCGTAAGCCGCCGCAATTCCCGCCGCCTCACCGATACTAATACAAGTTGGCTGAATCCTCATCGACGCTTGCAAAATAAAGCTTGCACTGATACAGCGTCCAGTTACGATTAAGTTTGAAATTTTATCGCTTATCAATGCACGGTACGGAATTTCATAGTAGCCACCCTTCGGCAACTTTTCGCTAACTTTTTCGCCATGCGCGTCGATAAACCAAGCTGTACGGCAAACTGCGTCAGGAAAACGACTTTGATTGTGATAATCATCTTCAACCAAATAATATTTTCCTTTGATACGCCACGATTCACGAGCGCCCAACATTGCCGCTTCACGGCTGATATACGCATTTTCAAAGCCTGGCAAATGTTTCACTAAATAATTTGCCATGTTGCGCATCATCTTTCTAGCGTAAGTGACCGCCTTGCTGTACTCAATCGGATCAGTAGATTTAAACTTCACGGGAATTTCTGGAAAGTTGCAGGACATAACGCCAGTTTTGCCGATAATCGCGTAAGCTTGCATATATTCAGCCTCTTCCTGCGTAAGTTCGCCAGTTTCAACGCCGCGAGCCATTAACGCTTCCAACTTGTAACGCTGTTTTCTGTGCATAGC
>JAFSUE010000021.1 GCA_017445435.1 Selenomonadaceae bacterium
AAAATTTCAGTTGCAGATTTTTCAGCAAGTTTAGCCGCGTCTTCGCCGTGAACTAACTTTGTGACTTCGTACGCCAAAACTTTTTTAGCGTCGTTAATCGCCGAATCTTTCAACGCGCTAAGGCGGTTTACTTCGTCCATAGGAAGAAAAGTTAAAAGTGACAGGCAAGTTTTAACGTCCGCGTCGTCGACGTTGCGCCAGTACTGATAAAAATCGTAAGGCGAAACTTTTTCAGCGTCAAGCCACAATGCGCCGCCAGCCGTCTTGCCCATTTTTGAGCCGTCACTCTTCGTCAAAAGTTTATTCGTCAAGCCGTACACCGCGCGTCCAGTTTTACGCCGCGTAAGTTCTACGCCAGCAATTATGTTTGACCATTGGTCGTCGCCGCCAAGTTCCATTTCGCAGTTGAAATCGTTATTCAGCTTGTAAAAATCGTAAGCCTGCATAACCATATAATTGAACTCAAGGAACGTCAAACCTTTTTCCCAACGTTGCTTGTAACATTCCGCCGCCAACATACGATTAACCGTAAAATGCGTACCAACTTCGCGCAAGATGTCAATGTAATTCAGCTTGCGTAACCAGTCGCCATTGTTTACCATTAACGCCTTACCGTCCGTGAAGTCGATAAAGCGGGAAATTTGCTTTTTGAAACATTCGCAGTTATGCTCAATAATTTCATCAGTCATAACTTTGCGAAGGTCTGAACGTCCTGACGGATCGCCGATCGTACCAGTGCCGCCGCCGACAAGACAAATTGGGCGATGACCTGCGCGTTGCATATGTGCCATAACCATAAGCGCGATAAAGTGTCCTGCGTGAAGGCTATCTGCTGTTGGGTCGAATCCAATGTAAAATGTTACAGACTTTTCGCCAAGAAGTTTTCTAACGGCGTCTTCGTCCGTACATTGCGCGATAAATCCTCTTTCTTTAAGTGTATCAAATACATTTACTGCCAAAAAAATCACTCCATTGTATCTTTTAGGGATTAGCTTTTAGCTTTTAGGTTGTAGGAAAATTTTAATCGTCTTGAAGTTCAGCAACAAGCCCTTGTCTAATGTAGTCCAACGAACATTCATAATAATGCATGGCGGAAGCTCGCAATGCCTCAATTTCATCGTCGCGAATCGCACGCATAATTTTTGCAGGATTGCCGAAGACAAGCGAATTGTTAGGAATTTTTTTATACTGCGTTAAAAGAGTTCCCGCGCCGATTATGCAGTTACTGCCAATTTCGGAGTAGCCTAAAATTATTGACCCCATACCGATTAAGCAGTTGTCACCGATACTGCGGCAATGAACTAGCGCGTTATGCCCAACCGTGACGTAATTTCCTATTTCAGTGGGAGAATCGCCCATAACGTGAATAGTTGCGTTGTCTTGAATGTTCGTAAAAGCGCCGATAGTTACAGGTTGAAAATCGCCACGAACTGCCGCGCCAAACCATATACTTGAACCTGTGCCAATTTTAACGTCGCCAACAATGGACGCATTCGGCGCTACAAAAACATTTCCAGCAATTTTCGGCTTTTTCCCTTTGTACGGCAAAATAATTCCTTCCACTTTGCAAACTCCCCTTTTCAAAATTAATTAGTAATGCGTAATGCTTAATGCGTAATGCACAATTAAAAATTTTTATAAAAATATTATAGCAGAATGGCGCTGAAAAATCATCTGCAGGCTAAAATGTTATGTCAAAAATTTTTCTTGTAATGGTCATAAATTATAAAAAAAGTCCTTGCAATTTTCTAGATTCTGAAATAGAATAACGCAGGATTTACCAATAATGGGGTTATGGTTAATCTTTTTCAGTAAGGATTTTGTTTAATGGTAAGGAGGTCTTCCAATGAGCGATTCTGGCGGCTCGGCATTTGCGGTTGCCCAACAGATCGGTAAATCACTGTTTCTGCCGATCGCAGTATTGCCATTTGCTGGCGTACTGTTGGGTATTGGTGCATCATTCTCGAATCCCACCACCATCGCGGCGTATGGTTTACAAAGCATACTCCACGAAGGTGGCGGACTTTTCGGTTTCATGCTTATTCTTTCAAACGTCGGCGGAGCAATCTTCGGTAACTTGCCGTTGATTTTCGCACTGGCGGTCGCACTTGGTATGGCGAAAAAAGAAAAAGGTATCGCCGTACTTGGTGCTGCAATTTTTTATCTCGTCATGTTGACGACGATTCACGTATTTTTACAACTCGACGGCACGCTGATTGGCGACGCTGTCAACCCTGAAGCTAACGTACGCGACGGTGCTATTGCAACTGTTCTCGGTATTTCAACGTTGCAGATGGGTGTTTTCGCAGGTATCGTAACTGGTCTTGCGGCGGCTGAAATTTGTAACCGTTTCTACAAGACGCAACTTCCACCTGCATTTGCATTTTTCGGCGGCACTCGTTTTATTCCTATCGCCAGTATGATTTTTGGTATTGCAACTGGCTTTATCATGTATCTTGTATGGCCTATCATTCAGTCAGGCATTTTCAAACTTGGCGACGTTGTTAAAGCGTCAGGCTATTTCGGTACATTCTTCTTCGGTTGTTGTGAACGTGCATTAATCCCATTCGGACTTCACCACATTTTCTATTTGCCTTTCTGGCAAACAGGACTTGGCGGAACTGCAGTTATCGATGGAAATACGGTTATGGGTGCACAGAACATTTTCTTTGCGGAATTGGCATCACCTAACACCGAACATTTTTCAGTTGAAGCTTGCCGTTTCTTAACTGGTAAATTCCCCTTCATGATGGCTGGTCTTCCTGCAGCGGCGTTTGCAATGTACACTTGCGCACGTCCTGAAAAGAAAGAAGCGGCTGGTTCATTGCTCTTCTCCGTCGGTTTAACTTCATTCTTGACGGGTATTACTGAACCTATCGAATTTACTTTCTTATTCCTTGCAAAAGAACTTTTCGGTATCCACGTTATTTATGCAGGTCTCGCATTTGCAACTTGCCATATCTTAGGCATTGCGATAGGTACTACATTCTCTGATGGTTTAATCGACTTTATCCTCTACGGCGTACTGCCTGGTCAAGCAAAATCCAACTGGATGATGATGTTGCCAGTATTCGCAGTTTACGCAGTCCTTTACTTCGTCACATTTAAATTCTTCATTATGAAATGGGATCTTAAGACTCCAGGTCGTGAAGCTGATGACGAAGAAGTCAAGATGATGTCTAAAGCTGATTATCAAAAAGCTACAGGCGTCGGCGTTGCTGGTGGCGGCGCGGCTAATGTTCCTGCTGATTTTGATATGAAGTCTGCCACAATTCTTAAAGGTGTTGGCGGTGTCGACAACGTAACTGAAATTGACTGCTGCGCAACGCGTCTCCGCTTAACCTTAGTTGACGGCTCGAAAGTTGATGAAGGTATCCTCAAGGGTACTGGCGCTGGCGGCGTCGTCATTAAAGGTAACGCAATTCAAGTTATCTACGGACCTAGCGTCACGATTGTTAAAGCGAACTTTGAAGAATTTGTCGAAGGCATTCGCGAAGGCAAGATTGATCGCGCAATGGTTGAAGCGGCAACTGGTGGCGGCGGCGGCTCTGCGGCAGCTGAACCTGAAACGCCGAAGATGAAAGACGCTGTACTTGGCGCTCACCTTACTGGTCGTATGATGCTCATGAATGAAGTTCCTGACGACGGATTCTCTTCACGTGCTATGGGTGACGGCGTTGCTGTTGAACCTACTGAAGGCAAACTTTATGCGCCTGCTGACGGTACTATTAACCTCGTCTTCCCGACTAAACACGCAGTTGGTATGGTAACTCCTGACGGTACTGAAATTCTTATGCACATTGGTATTGATACCGTTAAACTCAATGGCGAACACTTTGAAGTTCACGTTCAAGAAAATCAAGAAGTCAAACGCGGCGATCTCCTCGTTTCCTTCGACATTGACGCGATCCATAAAGCTGGCTATCCTGTTACTACACCGCTTATTATTACCAATACTGCCGCTTACCGCGCAGTTCGTCCGCTCAAGACTGGCGACGTAAAAGCTGGTCAAGATGACCTCGTTGAAGTATTGGGCTAAATGGAATTAAGAATTAAGAATTAAGAATGCAGAATTATTTTCTAGTTCGTAGTTCATAAATCTTGATTCGCAATTAATTCGAGCTTTACCATAAACCCCAAGCAGACTGTCAGTCGCAATCTCAACGCGATTGACAGTTTGTTTTTATTAATTAGGAATTAGGAATGCGTAATGCGTAATGTTAAACTACTAACTACTAACTACTAACTACTTACTACTAACCACCTAAAAGCTAGAATGGAGCAAATTTTGTGAGAAAAATAAAACGTAATAAACCAATTCAAATTGTTCAAGAAAAACCTGCCGCCTCAACTTCATCTTGGACTGGAATGTTTAAAAATTATCCGCGAATCATCGGAATGTTCATCTTGCTACTTTTTATGCCGCCGCTAGGCTGGATTTTCGCTTATAAATTTTCGCCATACGATAAGCGTACAACTATCGGAATTTCAATAGCCTGCACTGCATTTTTTGTCTACGCCGTTTTCATTTCGCCTGAACATGAATTTGTTGACGTTAGCAAACTCACGCGTACTGAATTTTGCACGCGATACAATGAACAGGCTACGAAGTTAGCGCCGCGCTTAGGCTTGACGATTGACGAATCAAAGTTGCAACTTGACGGTGAAAATTTTTCCTACGACGTTACAGACAATCTTAAATTCTCCGCGCATATTGAAAATAATTTTGTACGTGAAGTTGACATTACCGCCACGCCGAAAAATACCGACGATTCTTTTCAAGCGATTAACTGTTTCGGACTTGTCATTGCGACGCTTAATCCTGAACTGAATCAAGATAAACGCGGCGATGTCCTGCGTGAATTGAAAATGCTTGATAATGCTTTAAGCAACGATTTGAATGAAACGGCAGTTCGCGGCAGAATTACTTACGGCGTCAAAAATTCCGACGGAAAAATAATTTTCACTGCGCGGGTTAATGACGATTTTTGACGAATCAAGCCGCCTTTGCCAGTTCGACAAGAAAACTTTTTTCGGTTAAAATATCGTCACTATTATTTTTTGGTGGTGATTTATATGTCAGCAAAATGTGCAGTTAGACCGCAAGAAAGCGTCGTCGAAGAAATGATTCAAAGTTTTAAATTTGATAGAGACGTAATAAAAAATTTCCTTAAAAATTTTTTCCTGTCTGAAATCACCGTCGAAAGAAAAAGTTGGCACTTCAAATTCAAATACGTTGAAGGCGTTGACTTTGACGCGTATTTTGATTTTATTAAACATTTGGAGTACCGCCTTCGTTTAAATTTGGCAAGCGATTTGAATTGCGATTTTGAGAAATTGAAATTGCAACGTCATTTGAATTGTGAACGGTTTATGCGTAAGTCTGACGCTGAAGTTTGGGACAAACATTTAAAGCCGTCCTTTCCAATTCCTCATACCGAAAAAGAAACGTTAATGCTTAGGATTGAAATTTTGCTTACCTTCAATGAAAATTTTCTTTCAAATGAAATACACTACATCAATGACGACTACGATATAGTTTATTTTAGGGAATTTAGCCGACAACATAGAAAAGATTTTGTCCCTGCCTCCGAACAAACTATTGACATTGGAACGCTTGAAGTTGAACCAAAACATACGCGGACGGTTACTATTAATGATGAACAACGTTTAAGTGACGCGCCCGCCCTTGCAGTTAGTACTTTACAGTTGGTTAGCCAAAATGCTATACCTGCACCAAGAAAATCTTCCGCGCAGAAAAAATTTTCCACGAACGTTAAAAAAATCTTTGTCGAAAAAATTTCTGGTACGCTTGAAACAATTTCCGAAGTTAGACAGCTTGAGGAAGGAACTACTCGGCGCGTAGTAATTTGGGGCGATATTGGCACTGGCGATAGAAACGGCGTTAAGTTGCGCGAATTTAGAACGGGTACTTGTATGGTAACCTTTGCGCTTGCTGATGATACTGACGGCATTGTCTGCAAAAGTATTTTCAAGGTTAAAGCTGACGCTGAAAATTTTCAAGACGAACTTAAAACTGCCAATCGTATAAAACTGCGCGGCACTGTAAAGCACGATGATTTTTTGAATGAAATTGTCATTCAGCCTGACGTTATAGCGATATTGCCTGACGATCCTCCGCGTGTCGACAATGCTGCAGTCAAGCGCGTTGAGTTGCACGTACACACGACGATGAGCGCTCTTGACGCGATTATTGCGCCTGAAACTTTGATAAATACCGCCGCAAATTGGGGCTGGTCTGCCGTAGCGATAACTGATCACGGCGTCGTACAAGCTTTTCCAACTGCCGCTGATACCGCCGCTAAACTTGCTAAGCAGGGCAAGCACATTAAAATTATTTACGGCATGGAAGGCTACTTGATGACTGACGAAAAGCAGAAATATTCCTACCATGTCATTCTTTTGGCGAAAAATAAAACTGGGCTTGATAATCTCTACCGCCTCGTGTCAATTAGCGAACTGAAATATTTTTACCGTAAGCCGCGTATTCCTAAAGAAATTTTAGCTAAATTTCGTGACGGCTTAATAATCGGTTCAGCCTGCGCACAAGGTGAGTTAATCGACGCGATTATTAACGGCAAGACGGACGCCGAATTGGAAGACATTGCCGCCTTCTATGACTACTTGGAAATTCAGCCGATTCACAATAACGATTATCTCAAGCGCAGAAATATTTCAGATAACATTACGATTGACGATAAATTCAAAACTACCTTGAAGATTGAGACGGACGAAGATTTACGCGATATTAACCGCAAAGTTGCCGCGCTTGCTGAAAAACTTGGTAAGCTGTTAGTTGCAACTTGTGACGCGCATTTTTTAAACGCTGACGACGCCATTTACCGCGAAATGATGATGTTCGGCAAAAGTATGAAGGGCTTCGATAATCAGCCGCCTATTTTCCTGCGTACCACTGATGAAATGTTAGGTGA
>JAFSUE010000188.1 GCA_017445435.1 Selenomonadaceae bacterium
CAGACACGGGCGGCGGCAGATTCGATAATCGCGGCAGAAATGGGATATTATCAGTTTATCGCGGTAATGGATAATCGGACAACGCCAATGTGTCAAAGTTTAGACGGCGAAATATTCCCGATAGTAGAACTTAATCAAGGCGAAAATGCGCCACCAATGCACGTTCGCTGTAGGAGTACGATTTGCGCAAGTATAGACGACGGCAAGCAGGGAAGAAAGCCTACAGGACAACGCGCGGCACGCGATGAAGACGGCAAGCGAATAAAAATTCCAGCCGATATGCGCTATGCTGATTGGAAAGCGGTATATATCGATAAAACGAAAACGCTTGACGATTGGCGAAAAGCTAAAGACGCTGAATATAAAGCGGTGTATGTAAATAAATCGCCAAAATTTGAAAAAGCCAAATATAGAGTAGCGGCAAAAGTACGTCCATTAGAAGAATTTTTGTTAATGGCGAAAGAATTACAACCTATAGCTGAAAAATATACAGGATGTAAAAGTTTGTGGAGCGGTAAAATTGTACTTACCGAAAAGAGTTTAAAAAATTGGGATTGTAATATTTGGCTGTGGGATGACGCGCCAAAACACGTGCTGTTGCACGAAATGATTCATTCTTGCTCTGTAAGTTATTATTCGCAAGATGTCTTTGCGGCTTATAAATTTGAAGAAGAATTGGTTGTGCAATATTTATGTCAAGAAATTTCACAAAAAGAAAAGATTGAAATAATTGCTGGCGGATACGATAAAGGGGTTGAACTTTTACGTAAAATAAAGCGAAGTTTAAATTTAAATATCAGCGATTTAGCATTTGCCCAAAATTTGATAAAACAACCTTTAGGAAATCGCTGGGAATATTTAGAAAGCCTTACGATAAATGCGGCTACAATCGAAGATTATTTAAAGGCTATCAGACAAATTGAGGTATTGAAAAAATGGAAAGTATTGAAAAAAGAAAACTGAAATCAAGGATAGCTGAAGTAATAAACAATGTTGAAAATATGTCTGATGAAGAATTGATAAAAGCTTATCAAAAAATCAACGAATCTATAAAAGAAATGCCGCGCAATGAACGCGGGGAATTTGAATGGGAAAGCGGAATTGAAATACTGACTATGATAGTTTTGGGTATTGAACAAAAAAAGCTTAATAAAGAAAAAGTTTAAGCCGTACTTGACGATAGAAAATCATCAATGCAAATTAGCTTGGAGCGGCGCTATTGAAAGCGTTGGCAATGCGAAGTAGGATAACCTGAAATGCTAAATGCCATAAGAGAAAATATATTGTTTTTACACCGCTACTTTAACGGCGATTTATAAAGTTTTAACGGCGGCAAGCGAATAAAAATGACGCTGGAGGATAAAACTATGGATTTAAATTTTGAGAACGATGCAGAAGGAAGGGCAAATTTACTCAAATTCTGTAGGTTGGCGATCCCTTTGCAAAAATTTATCCGTGAATATTTTGGCAAAAATTCTGCAGTAATTGTCGGTTACGACGCAACCCAAATTTGCCCAAATAGCTACGACGAATTTTTCTCAGAAAATAATGTGAAAAAGAAATTGCGTGAATTTAGCTTAGACGAATGGTGAAATTCTATTTACGCCGATTAAAGGCTACAAAAAAATACCCCCGACCAAGATTAGCTGGAGGATAAATTTATGCAAGTAACGTTAGAGCGCGTCGGCGATTTATTTTTAACTGTTCGCGAAAACAATGGTGAAAAATTTTACAATCTCGAAGATATACTTCAACAGATAAAAAAACTGCCTTGCGCGTTAGATAAGATACAAAAGCCAGTAAAGCTTAATTGCAATGTGATTTTTGGATACCGTTTTGACGGAATGAATTTTATTCAATCTGTCTTTGTTGATGAAACAGGATTGAAAAATTTGTGCGGTGGTGGTTAATGTGGCAACTAAAAGCGGTACTATTCAATCGACAAAATTATTTATGAGGAAGTGGGCGTTTTAGTGGAATTGTACGAGGATGATAAAAATGATTAAGTGTCAATTTCAACGTCCTATGTACCCTTACGCTACTACAATAAATCCAGCGGAACTTGACGAATATATAAAAAAGCTTGAACGTATCCGCGACTTGCTTATAGAAATTAGTAGCTTACAAAAAAATCTTGACGCGATACATAATGAGTATAAAATCTTTGCGCGAACTTGAACGCGACGGCTTAATCAGCAAAAAAATTTTAAAGGAAGATCCGCCAAAAGAAATTGTCTATTCTTTGACGGAAGAAGGATTAAATTTAATGCCAGCGATGAATAAAATTTACACTTGGGAGTTAAAACATATGGAATTGGAAAAGTAAAAAGTTAATTAAAGAATGATTTATAGTTTTGTTGAGTTTACAAACAGCCCCTAGTGTCGCACTTGGATTGTACATTCAAGTATAAAAAAATTTTCCTACATCCTAAAATATAACACTTAAAAGCTAACATTGACATTGACACGAAGATAAATTAAAATCGATTAGCATTTTTACGGTAATTAACTCGATTGGAGATTTGTTAATGGATAGAAAAAAATTTCATTTCGTAGGAATTGGCGGCGCTGGTATGAGTGTGCTTGCCAAAATTTTAATTGAATCTGGCTACACTGTCAGCGGTTCGGACTGCGCGGACTCGCCGACACTTCAAAAGTTAAAAAATCTTGGCGCGAAAGTTTTTGTTGGACACGGCGCGGAAAATATTTCAAGTGACATTGACGCGATAGTTTGTTCATCTGCCATTCCCGCCGATAATCCCGAAATTTTAAAAGCCGCTGAACTCAATATTCCTAAACTTCATCGCTCTGATATAAATTCAATGCTCCTCAACGCGAAAAATGGAATTGCCGTTGCTGGCGCACACGGCAAGACGACTACAACTTCAATGATTGGTTTCGTACTTTACAACGCAGGAGTCGACCCAACTATAATTATCGGCGGCGAATCGGTTGACTTGGGAACTGGCGCAATTTTGGGCAAAAGTGATTATCTTGTTTCTGAAGCTGATGAAAGCGACGGTTCATTTGTCACGCTTAAACCGTCAATCGCCGTCGTCACGAACATTGAAGATGATCACCTTGACCATTACGGCACGGTTGAAAAAATTCGTGAGGCGTTCAAAACTTTTCTTTCAAACATAAAGCCTGACGGTTCAGCCGTTTTGTGCTACGACAATGAAGTTGTACGCGGCATTGGCGCTGAACTTGATAGAAAAATTATTTCTTACGGTATCGACTTCAACGCCGATTTTACCGCAACGAACATTCGCGCAGATATTAACGGCATTAGCTTTGACGTTATCCAGCGAATCAACGTAAGCGGCGAAATTGGCAAAAAATTTTTAGGCAAAGTTCAACTGGCAATTCACGGACGCCACAACGTTTTAAATGCGCTGGCGACAATCGCAGTTGCAATTCAAATTGGCGTACCCTTTGAAAGAATTGTTGACGGCTTGAAAAAATTTCACGGCGCTAAACGGCGTTTTCAAACGAAGGCGCGTATTAAAGATATTTGGATTGTCGACGATTATGGACACCACCCGACGGAAATTGCCGCGACGCTTAAAGCTGCGCATGAAGCTAAACCCGATAGAATCATTTGCATTTTTCAGCCGCATAGATACACGCGGACAAAACTTTTGCTTGACGAATTTGGCAGCGCCTTTGTCGACGCCGATTTTTTAATTTTAACTGACATTTATTCAGCTGGCGAAAAGAAAATTGACGGCATTAGCGGCGAATCAATCGTCAACGCCGTCATCGAAAAAACTAATCAGCAAGTCTTGTACGTTCCCGAGCGTGAAAAAATTGCTGAATATTTGATTGAACTTGTAAGACCTGGCGACTTAATCATTACAATGGGCGCTGGCGATATTTACAAGACGGCGGATGAATTCGCGGCGATTTTGAATCGGCGGTTGAAAAGTCGAATCGTCGTTGTAATGGGCGGACCTTCGACGGAGGCGGAAGTTTCACGGCGTACTGGTAAAGCCATTTCCGACGCGCTGAAGTCAAAATATTATAACGTCGAGACAATGGAACTTCAGCCGAAAACTTTCGCAAGCGACATTCAGAAAACTAATTGCTCAATCGTCTTTAACGCAGTTCACGGACTTTGCGGCGAAGATGGATTAATTCAAGGCACGCTGGATATGCTGAAAATTCCCTACACGGGCTCTGACACTTTAGCCGCCGCGTTGACAATGGACAAAGTTGCAACTAAGCGCGTTTTAATTTCTGCTGGCATTTCGACGCCTAAATTTGCCGTCTATGAAAAAAATGGGCAATGGGCGGTAGTTGGTACGAATAGAAATTTTCTTGCAGGTATAAATTATCCTTTACCCGCAATTTCCGCGCAGATTGAAAAAGAATTTGGCTTGCCCGTCGTGATTAAAGCGCCTTCGCAAGGTTCAAGCATTGGCGTTTACATTGTCGAAAAGTCTGCGGACATTCGCCGCGCAGTTGAAGACGCGTTTAAATTCGGCGATGAAATCTTAATCGAAGAATTTATCAGCGGACGTGAATTGACGGTTTCTATTCTGCAAAACGGTACAGTTCAAGCCCTGCCGATTATCGAAATTACTACGACAACTGGGCGCTACGACTACGACACGAAGTACACTAAAGGTGCGTCGAAACATATTTGTCCCGCCGAATTGAGCGCGGAACTTACGGAAAAAATTCAAGCTATGGCAGTGATGGCTTTTAAAGTTTGCAAATGCGCGGGAATTGGGCGCGTCGATATGATGTTATCAAATGAAAATGTTCCCTACGTCATTGAAATAAATTCCGTACCAGGTATGACTGAAACGTCACTTGTACCAGATGCGGCGCGTGCGGCTGGAATTGAATTTCCTGACTTGTGCGAAAGAATTTTACTTGCGGCTAAATTTTAGGTAGTAGATGATAGGGTGTAGAAAGTTGGGAGTAGGGAGTAAAAAAATTGTTAGTTCATGAATTGATACAACGCGGGCGAGCTGATGATATTGCTATCGTCGACAATGGACGGCGAATCACTTACGCTGACGCCGCGCAGTCCATAAAAAAATTTCGGAATCATATGTACGCGCTTGGAATACGGCAAGGCGATCGCGTAGCGCTTTTTTCACGTAACAGCGCCGAATTTATTTACACGTACTTAGCGGCGGCGTCACTTGGCGCAATTTGCGTACCTATAAATTTTCAGCTTAGTCACCGCGAAACGGCGTTCATTCTTCGCGACGCGGGCATTAAACATATTTTGACGTATACGCCGCTTGAACTTGATGAACATTTTGAAGACGGCGTCGAAGTCATTCAGCACGATATAGAACCTTTTGCCGACGTTGACAGCGACATTGACGCGCCAGACCTTCCCGCAGATTTTGATTCAAACACGCCTTGCGCGATAATTTACACTTCAGGTACGAATGGAAATCCACCGGCGCGGAGGTAAC
>JAFSUE010000022.1 GCA_017445435.1 Selenomonadaceae bacterium
AGCGGCACGACTTCCCGCGCAGTTGAAAATTGCTGATGCCGTAAATGCCGCGATAATTGGACTTGCAACCGTCAAATAAACCGTCATCACTGCGCCAAGTCCACAACCACTTCCAAAAATTTTTTTCATCAACGTCGACCCGCCAATAGAATAAATCATAACTTCGCCGTCCGTAATTAAATCTTTGTCGCCAGAAATTGCAACTGCACCGCCTGTAAATTTCGCCAGCCGAATTGCTGAGAACGCCGCTTCGTCAACAGTTTCTTTCACGTTAGCGCCGACAATTTCTTGACCTTCATGACTGCTTAAGTCCCAAAGTTTTGCAAGGGCGATAATTTCTGTAGCATTGCCGCGAATTATCGTTGGCTTGAAATTTTTCATCTGCGTTAAAAGTTCCGTCCGCAAATTTCCATAGCCAATTCCAACTGGATCAAGTACGAACGGCGTATGATTTTTATTTAAAGCGCGAAGTGTCCGCAGAACTGTTTCGGCGTGAATTGGGATAAGCGTACCCAAATTTATGTAAACTGCGCGGGCTAAATTTGCCATTGTTTCGCCTTCGTCAGGAAGATTGAAAACAGCCGCCGTACCGCCAACTGCAGCTTGAGCGTTGACTACAAAATCTTGAGTGACGGTACTGGTTATCGACGGTGCTAAAGGATTTTCCGCACGAACTTTTTCAACGGCAATTTGAATATTTGAGCGAAAACTTTTTTCAGTCATAAAAAATTCCTCCTAAAACGCAAAATGACGCTACCGACAATCGGCAACGCCAGTTAAATTTCAAATTTTTGGTGACGCCTAAGGGATTCGAACCCTTGAACCCGCCGTGAGAGGGCGGTGTCTTAACCACTTGACGAAGGCGCCGCGACTATCAACGCAAAGTATGTTAGCATAGAAATTTTTTTACGTCAAGGAAAATTTTTCCTGATGTAGTTAGTATTAGGAATTTTAATTCTACATTCTACATTCTTAATTCTTAATTCTTAATTATTTTCTGGTAGTTCGTCAAATTCTTTAAGCGTCGTACCGTCAGCAAAATCAATCTGCATAACTTCAATGTGGAGATTATCTCTTCGCAAGCCGTGCCGCATAACTTCAACGTCTTCACGTACAAAAGGATTTAAAGTTTTCACAACGTCAAAATCCTGTACGCCATTTTCACGCCCGACCATATCCATTGAAAACGGCGTTACACCTTCGCGATCGTCTTTGCCCTCAATGATAATGTTGCCGACAATTCGCGAAATCGGTTTATCGGATTTAATGTCAGCGCGAATCGTCATTTTCAACGTCTGCGAAAAGCCGTACTCATCGCCTTCCGCAATGCCAGCGCTAAATCCTTTCAGCTGAACAATTTCAGAAATTTTGTCACGTATCGGCGCGTTCAACTTCTCAAGACTTTTTCTCGTTGCGCGTCTGTATCCATTAAAATAATTTTCAAAGCCCGTCGCGTTGACAATTCGCCACGAATTTTTTTCAACTTTTTCCAGCGTCAAATCAATTTCAAAATAAAAATTCAGACGTTCATTCAAAAATTCCAATTTCGCGTGAGTTTCGCCGTCCTCAGTTTTCAACTTGGAAAAACTTTTTATCGTACAAGAATCAACGGCGGAACTTTTAAAAAATTTCTGTGCGGGCGTCAACGGCTCTTGAAAATTAATTTTGCCAGTCGAAATGTATTCATCAAGATAATTTTTCGCGGCGGTCACGAAGTTAGGTTTCAAATTTTCGTACGCTGTCATATAATTTTGCGTCGAATAGGCAAGCGCATCAACAGTAGAATTTATCTGTGCGGTTAAAATTTCTTTAGCGGCGGAATCTAATACGGCGTCAACGTCGACGATTTTATAAAATTTTTCGGCGTCGTGATTGGAAATTGATTGACGCAGAATTTTTATAGGATTGGTCGAACTTTTTCCCATGCTAGTATAGGCGATAACCGCGCCAATGCTAACGGCTATAATTAAAAGCAATGGAATTATAATCAGTAAAATTTTTTTCATTTTAATAAATCTGGACGCCTAGATTTTGTAGCCTGCAATGCCTGTTCCATACGCCATTTTTTTATTTCAGCGTGGTTACCTGACAATAAAATTTCTGGCACAACTTTACCTTCAAAGTCACGCGGTCTTGTGTACTGCGGGTAACTTAAAATGCCGTCGAAGAATGAATCTGTGACGGCTGATTCTGATGAACCCAAAACGTTCGGCAACATTCGCGCAACGGCATCAACAATCACCATTGCTGGAAGTTCGCCGCCTGTCAAAACGTAATCGCCGATTGAAATTAATTCGTCGGCTAAATCGTAAATTCGCGCGTCAAACCCTTCATAATGACCGCAAATTAAAATTAGACGCTCAAAAGTTGCGAGTTCCTTCGCCTTATCTTGATTGAAAGTTTTGCCAGCAGGATCAGTGATGATGATTCGGCGCGTAAGATTTTCATTCGACGCCAAAACGTGACGAACTGCGCGATACATTGGCTCGGGCTTAAGCACCATACCGCTACCGCCTCCAAATGGTGAGTCGTCAACTTGTCGGTGTTTGTCGAACGCAAAATCGCGCAGTTGCGTAAAATTTATTTTTAAAATCCCATTATCGACGGCGCGTTTAATGATACTGTCACTGAACGCGCTAAACATTTCGGGAAAAAGCGTTATGATGTCAACTAACATAGTCGTAGTTGCTCAAAAAAATTTTTTTAGCTGAAATGTCAATCTTTTGGACAACATTTTTCAGCGCGGGAATTAAAATTTCCTTATCGCCTTGAACTTGGAAAACGTCATTGCTACCAGTTTTTAAAACTTCAGTGACGATGCCAATTTTCTTTTCGCCCGCAAAAACTTCACAGCCAATAATATCGAACGTGTAAAATTCGCCTTCGTCAAGCGGCGCGGCTTGAGAACGCGGGACAGTTAAAATTTTATTCGTCAAAACTTTTGCAGATTCGCGGTCGTCAATGCCTTTGAACTTCACAAAAATTTCTTCGCCAATATGCCCAACGTGTTCAATCTGCCGTAAATTATCGCCCACAAAAATTTCCGTCAAGTCGTCGAAACGTCCTTCAAAATCTGTAAGCGGAATAATTTTCAAGTCGCCATTCAAGCCGCGAACTTTACCAAGTTTGCCAATAATTATTTTTTCCACAATTTTTTATCCGCGAATGGCAATAATTTTGTCATCTTCAAGCAAAATTTCCGCGTTCATAATTTCGCGGAAGTCTGCGCCAACTCTTAATTCAACTTGATGTTCCAACGTGCCTTGAACAATTTCCGCGCCAAGTTGAAGTTTTTCAAGCGCTTCTTTACGGTTGAGTGCATCTTCGCGATTGCGCTGACGTTTATTAACTTCCGCGCCGAAGAAACGTACAATTTGTTCGCCCTGTTCAGGATGCTGATTCAATTCGCGTTGACGGTCAATGTTAATCTGTTTAATCTCAAGTTCCATTTGCTCTGCCATTTTCGTCAATTCATTGAGCATATGTTCACGAAGTTTTTCAGTAAGTTTTGCCTTGACAGTGACAGGGACTGTAACCAAAATGCTATTCATAAAAATTTCCTCCAAAAAATATTTTTTTAAACTTTGGCATTGTATCAAAAACTTTTGCGCTTGTAAACGCTAAAAATTTTCTCGGCGCTGAATTGAAAGTTTAGTTTGTAAAATTTTTGTGCTATAATCTTTTCACAAGTGAGGTTGATTGATTTGAAAAATTTAATCGTATTGAAAGATTATCGCGACGAAGAAATTAAAAATACGGCGGCGCTAATCGAAATTGCGGAGCGCGAAGGTTTAAGCGGAAATGTTTTTCGCAGTTACGTCATCTACAATTTGGCGCACGAACCAAATTTAATTTCCACGACGATTGAACGCAATGACGGCAAAATTGGCGAAAGTTTAATTGCCGCCTTTCGTCACGACATAGGAATTTTGTTTGCGTACGCTGAAACTTTTAATTCGCCGTATGAATTTCTTACGAACTACACGCCGACTGTTAAAAATAATTCTGAATCGTTTAACGAACTTTTGACGGCGCTTGACAATCTGCGCGGGACGGACGTTGATAAAATCGTAGAAATTTTTATCGCGTACTACAAAAAGTACGGTTGCGGCGACATTGCGAATTATCGCGCTTTCCGTTTCAACGAAGGCACGAAAAATTTAATCGGCATAAAATATTTTGAGACGATTAGACTTGACGATTTAATTGGCTACGTTCACCAAAAAGAATTGCTGACAAAAAATACTGCCGCGTTTATCGACCGCAAGCCCGCAAATAACGTTTTACTTGTCGGCGCTCGTGGTACTGGAAAATCTTCCAGCGTCAAGGCGCTTGTCAATGAAAATTATTCACGCGGTCTTCGTCTTGTTCAGCTTACTAAGCCGCAGTTAAAATTTTTGCCTGAAGTTATGGAGACGTTGAGGAATTTTGCAAGCAAGCGCTTTATAATTTTTATGGACGATTTATCTTTTGATGAGTCTGAATCTGAATATAAATATTTGAAGTCGTCGATTGAAGGCGGCGTCGAAGCTTTACCGCCGAATGTTTTAATTTACGCTACAAGTAACAGACGCCATTTGATTCGTGAAACGTGGCGTGATAGGTCGGAAAGTCAAGATGAATTGTACCGTGACGATAGCGTCAATGAAACAATTTCACTTTCAGACAGATTTGGTTTAATCGTGAATTATTATCCGCCGTCGCAGAAGGAGTACTTGGAAATTATTCAGCGAATGTTGCAGAAAAGCGGCGTTGAACTTGACGCGGAGACTTTGCGCCTTGAAGGTTTGCGCTGGGAAATGTCCCATTCTGGCAGAAATGGCAGGACGGCTCAACAGTTCGTGAAAAATTATTTAGGAACTAGATAGTAGGGGGTAGGAGGTAGGGAGTAGGATTTTTTACTACTGACTACTCACTACTAACTACTGACTAAAAAAATGGAGATTATAAAAAAATTTATTCGCGTGTCGTACAATCGCCCCGTCATTGCGTTGGGAATGTTCGACGGCGTCCACATTGGACACGCTAGCATAATTCGCCGCGCAGTTGAAATTGCCGCTGAAATTGACGGTACAGCAATGGTGCTGACTTTTTTCAATCACCCACTAAGTATAATTGCGCCTGAATCTGCGCCGCTTGCCGTCGGTAACAATGCTTTACGCCGTGAAATTTTTGAATCGCTCGGCGTACAAGTTTTAATTGAAATTCCGTTCACAAAAGATTTAAGCCGTAAGACGCCAGAAGAATTTTTGTCAATGCTAAGTGAAAGAATCGCGCCTGTTTACGTCGTCACGGGTCCAAATTATACTTTCGGACGTTTCGGCAGAGGTAATGGACGAATGCTGATTCGTGAAGGCGAAAATTTTGGCTTTAAGGCGGAAATTTGCCCTGCGGTGACGATTGGGCGTAAGACGATTAGCAGTACAAAAATTCGCGCCTTAATCGCGGCTGGCGACCTTAGCGCGGCAAATGAACTTTTGGGGCGTGAATTTACGTACACTTCGCAGGTAGTTCACGGCGATAAACGCGGCAGAAAATTAGGTTTTCCTACGGCGAATCTTGAAATTGACGACAAACATTCAATGTTGCCGAATGGAGTTTACGTTGTACGCGTGAAAGTTTTCGACAAAATTTTTAACGGTATCGCGAACATTGGCGACAATCCAACGTTCAAAGTTGCTAAACGGCGGCTTGAAGTTTTCATCGACAATTTCAGCGGCGATATTTACGGCGAAAAAATTTCTGTCAGTTTCATTGAAAAAATTCGTGACGAAAAAACTTTTGCCAGCGTCGATGAATTGAAAATGCAACTCCGCGCAGATTTAGACTTTTTAAAAGCTATTAAGTAGTGTTGAATAGCTATGGACTGTTGGTAAAGATAACATTGGAAAGAAAGGGGTGCGCGTCCTTGCGCACCCCTTTCTTTTGCATCTTTTCTTTTGGCGCAAAAAATTTTAATTACGCATTCCTAATTAACGTGTTGTGCTAGTAAGAAATTTCAACTCGAATGTGCTAAACTACAAAAAAAGTAGGAGGCACAAATAATGTTGAAACTTAAAACAGATTTTATCTTGTTGATTTTTGTTTTGACCGATGATTTTTACAAGACCAAATATTGATAAAGTCCTGCTAAGTGATTCTGAAAAGGCGTGGTTCAACTTCGTTAAAAGAAATTTACGCCATTTGTTTCCGAAAATGTGTGACCTTCAATCGTTATTGTCTGTCTTTAATCTCATTTTTTCGCAAATTTCCACTTATTTCAAAGATGAAATTTTAATAGAAAACAGTTTCCCGCTGGATGTGTGTAAATTTGGATGTGCGCATTTTTGTCAAGCATTTAAATATGGTCATTGCGCGGCGAATAAACAG
>JAFSUE010000189.1 GCA_017445435.1 Selenomonadaceae bacterium
CATTTGCAGACACGTCATCTATAACGGTATTTGAATTGCCTATGCTTGAAAGAATTTTATCAAGTTTTTGTTCCAGCCGTTTCATTCCAGCGTTCAAGTTTGCAATATCGCGTTCCAACTTTTCAGTTTTTTCAGCAAGCGAATTGAAATTTTGTTCCATAATATCACCGTTCCGCCAAGTACGCCAAATAGCCTTGAATGATATATTTTCCAACCATACAAGGTTCATCATTCGTTTCTAAATTCGCGGCGCAACCGCCCATACATTTCGTCAAAAATACGCAGGATTTACATTCAGTACGCAAATTTTCATTGACACGATTTTTATTGACCGTCTCATCAAAAATACCATGAAATTTCTGATGTATCGCCAAAATTTTCTTCAAGCAACGGCATCAGCTCAAACATTTCATTCATATTTTCGCGGTCGACATTTAAGCGAATGTGGACAGTTATTCCAGCGTTAGCGACGGTAGAAATTTTTTTAAGCTTCGGTTGAAAATGCCCGCGCGTTGATTGACGTACACTTTTCGTTTTTCGTAAGTTTTCGCCGTACCGTCCAAAGTTAGTTGCACGTCACGAACATTCCAGCGTTTAAATTTTTACGTGGCAATTTTTTTGTTATCAAGCTTCCGTTCATTATTATGTACGAAGAAAAATTTATATTGGACTTTGTTAGCGATTCGGTTAAATCGTCGAAAGGCTTTGTATTTAAAAGCGGCTCACCGCCGAACCAAGTTAAAACTAGGGCGTGTTGGTAAAGTCAGAAAAAAACATAGGCTGACTTTTGGTAAAATAGTTATGAAAACAACCGAAAGGAAAGAGCCTATCTCAGAATCATTTTATCATAAGATAAATGAAGAGCAATAGAAAATTATAAATCCTCGTACCGTCTTCAATGCTATCCTTTGGGTATTGGATTCTGGCGTCAAATGGCGATATATTACAAAAGAATTTGGAAACTGGAACAGTATTTACCATAAATTTCGTAAATGGAAGGTGTATTTGAATCAATCGTGCAAGCGTTGACAGATTCTTGCAAAATATTATTTGATAGAAATGGACTCCACTTTTTGTAAAGTTCATAAAGACGAGACAGGCGCATTGAAAAAACACTGGGAGCAAGCTCAACTGGCGGGCAAGTTCACGACAGCGAGTGTGCCATTGATTTATTGACATCAGTTGAGTTGGAAAGAAAGAATGTTTGACTGATAAAGCCTTTATTTCTGATAACATCCGCAGAAAATCATAACGGCACCGTATGTATTCCTGATAAAGCAAATGCAACAATAAAGCATAATTTTGATGAGAAACTTTATGCGGAACGCAATATTATCGAACGCTTTTTTGCTCGCCGCTTTTATGATTCAATTTTAGTTTATCAACACGCCCAGAAGAAATAAAATTAAATATTTTTTTGAATGTTTTATGGCGACAATGATAACGCGCGGAAAATGTAGTATTTATCATTCAAGGTTAATCGGTGGTATTGGAAGATTTTTTTGTATTCTTGTGAAGAAGTTCAATTTTTCTGAAATGACAAGTTGGACTTTTAAGGTATGCCGTTTCTTTTTTGCCATAGTAGAATTTTCGTTGTTTTTTGAGGCGTTGAATCGACGGTAATTGCGCTTTTTTATGTGAATTGTCTTTGGACATCATAGTGGCAAAGGTAATTTTACTGACACGTATGTTTTTTGAAACTTATCATCGTTAAAATTTTCGACTTACTCAATAATTTTCTTTGTATAAAAACAGCGTCTTAATTTAACAAATTTACCCGCACTGATAACAGGATTTAGGAAATTTGCAGATATAAAGTTGATTGAAGATTTACCGCATTTGTTGGAAAATTACCCGAAATTAAATGGTATGCGCACAATAATAACTATTGCTCCGACTGCCGCTTTCAATGAATATAAAAAGGAACTTTTAGCGCGCAACGAAGCTTTACACAATGCTAAAACAAAAAAAAGAGCGCGACGCGCTTAACGACAATTATTTAAAAATAGTGGGTGATTCTCGCAAGGCGTCGTTAGATATGCGCTTGATTGACCGACCCTTCGTATACAGAGGAAGATGCGGGCGGAAAAATAACATTTAAGTAGTTTTTTTACATTATCGTCAAAAAAATCGACCTGTAAACTCTTTTGCGTTAGAGTTATATCTATGGAGTACGAATTGCACAGTATAACTTCACGCCTTGAAAAGATTGAAGATACACTTACCAAGTGGAGGGATATAAAATGAAGATTTTTATTAATCCAGGTCATTGTGTAGGAAGTGATAGCGGCGCCGTTGGTTACGGCTTAACTGAAGCTGAAGTGGCACTTAACATTTCTAAACGCGTGTCACATTATCTAGCCGCCGTTGGTTATACTACAAAAGTCTTTCAGTATGACGGACTAGAAGAAATTGTCGACGTTTCAAATTATTGGGACGCCGATTTATTTATCTCTGACGGCTACAAATTTAAAGAAGAGCTATGATTTTTTTCTGCACTTTGTCTGCAAGGATGAAAAATTTAGCTAAGTTAAAGTTGGTTAAATTAAATAAAATTAAATTTATTTTCATTTGGTACTTATCATTTAAAATTTTTAATAATGTCGACCAATAATTTCATTAACTTCTTTCTGCACTAATTATATATATATATATTTTACATATCAGAAAATTGTTTGTCAAACCAAATCGATATAATGACAGATTTAATTACAGTTCAATATTTAAAAATTTTATCATATCGACGAAAAAAAATCTTGTAGGAATTTTAAAAAATCGGTTGAATAAACACTTATTTATTTGGTACAATATTTCGGCAATCTAATCGTAAGGAGGTGTCAGCGGCAATTTAATTGCTAGTGACTAATTGCTAGTTGCTAGTCAAAAGCCGCGATTTTATGAGCGACTCAAAAGCTATGAATGTTACTGAACCTCAAGCAATCCCAACAGAATTTAGCACGGAAATTTATGGGGCATTAAGTGACGTTGAAAACATAATTTATTTTAAGTGGGACATCGCGACGGACTCAATGGAATTTATGGCACCTGTCGAAAATTCCGATTATGATTTACCGCAGGTAGCCGCGCCAGCGTCCAGCGTTTTCTTCAGGGGCGACGTTATCCACCCCGACGATTGCGAAATTTTTGAAACTTTCTTCGATCAAATGTTTTGGAATCAAGACACGAAAAACGATCACAAACTTTTCATCACTAAGGCACGACTGCGCGGCAGAGGCGGCAACGGTTATCTTTGGGCGGAATTTCGTTTGGTGTTGTACTTCGACAATAATGGACCAGTAATTGCCTTTGGCTGTATTTGCAACATAAATGTCAAACAACTTTGGCAAATGGAACTGCAACATTCTGCCGAGCATGACGTATTGACGGGCTTTTACAATAAACTTGCCACGCAGAAACACATTGAAAAATATTTAGCTTCATTGACGCCAACTGATATTCCGCCAGCGCTTTTAATTATTGACGCGGACGGTTTCAAGGCAATTAACGACGCCTTCGGACATCTTTTCGGCGACGGCGTACTTTCTGACATGGGTCATGAAATTCGCGGGATTTTCCGCCAAAAAGATATTGTCGGCAGAATCGGCGGCGATGAATTTGTTGTACTTTTCCGTGAAATGCCGTCACTTGACGTTTTGGACAAGCGTTGCAGTGAACTTTTGAAAAATCTTGATAGGACGTACGAAAGCAACAACGTCAACTTGCCTTTCTCAATAAGTATTGGCGTTGCGCTTTATCCTGAACATGGCACTTCATATACTGAACTTTTCAAGCACGCTGATAGGGCGCTGTACGAATCAAAATCAATGGGCAAGAATCGCTATTCGATTTACCGTTCAAGTTTAATCGGTAAAACTTTTGCCGTCGACTCCGATAGAGACCCACAACACGCTGAAGATATGCGGCAGAAGGCGTTCCAAGATAATATGTTGGAATTTATTTTGAATCTGCTTTATGAAACACAAAATCCTGAAGTCACCGTGCAAGTTTGCCTTGAAATGTTCGGCAAGCAGTACAATTTAGACCGCGTCTGCGTCAACCGTTTCAATAAAACTTCCAATAGATATTCTTTCGCCTACGAATGGATTGGACCTAATGGCGTTTCGTTCAATGCTGAAAAGATTGTCAAGGAATATCCATTTTTCATTGACCGCGTTTGCAACGTCATTGAATCAAGTTTTCATCCTTCGCCTTACGGTGTCACTGCAATTTGCGAAGACACTAGACGCAAATTCCCTGACGAAAAAGAAGTTTTTGAGACATTGAAGTTGGGAGCGTTCGCGCATTGTCAATTTTCACATGGTGGCGAACTTTTAGGTTCAATCGGCTTTGAAAGTTCCCAGCCGCGTGAATTTGAACAGGAAGTTTTAACGAAGATTAGTATTTTCTCCGTACTTTTGGGAAATATTTTGCTTGACCGTAAAAGCGATACAGTTGCCGAAAGAATGAGCCGTCACCTGCAAAATATTCTTGACCATATGCAGGAGTTTATTTACGTCGTCAATAAGGATACCTACGAGCCGATTTTCTTCAACAATACGATTCGCCAGACGCTTATAACGGCGTCGACCGCGCAGACCTGCTACAAGCGCTTTCATAATCTTGAGGAGCCTTGCAAAGATTGTCCTGTTAAGCGGCTTTCAAAAGACGGCAATGAATATATCGACGTGAGGATTAACAACTGGGGCGTTGAGACACCGACACGCGCTTACAATATCCATTGGGAAGATGAAATGGATAAAAATTTGGCGCTGATTATTCAATCTTCTTTCTAAAAAAATTTGAATTAAATATTAGCTTATTATATTACCGTGCAAGCTTGACAGATGCGAGTTAGCACGGTTGTTTCTTTTTTGCAGGTCAGATTTACGTTTTAAATAACTTGTTGAAAATTTTACGTAAATTTTTATGAAAATAACTTGAAAAAAATCTTTACAAATTATAAACTGTTGTGGTAGAATAGCCGAAAAGCTAAGCACGTGGTAGCCTAAAATTTTGGAAGGACTGTTATTTATGATAGTTATGGATTGGGTAAGGAAAATCACTGATTTAATAATGCCTTTGGAGCCTGCCGAAGAGGAAGAATACGCGGCAGATAAAAAGCAGCAACAGCAAGCACCTGAAGTTAAAGAAGTGCGCCGTGTGGCGGCTGGCGGTACGGCTACGACTAAAGTTGCGATGAGTACTTCTGAAAACGGTTCAATGTCAGTTGGTGGCAAGCGCTATGTTGCTTACGAAACGCCAACGCCTGATACTGAAGATCGCCCCAATTTGAAAATTGTTAAATCTCCCGAGTTTTCCGTAAAGATATATCATTCAGTCAACGGTAGCCAAGTTTGCGCTATTGCGGACGACATTTTAAGCCATAAAGCGGCTGTTGTGAACTATGAACAACTTGAAGACGCCGAGCAACGCAGAATTTGCGATTTCATCAACGGCGTATGCTATGCGTCAGATGGTTCAGTACGTATGATTTCCGAAAGAATTTTCCTTTACGTTCCAGCTGGCATTAACTCTGAAGATATTGCAATGGCGGCGGCGTCAGTTTATGCGCACGGTCACAGATAAAATTTTTCATAAATCATTTTAGAAATTATTTTAAGCGTTTTTAAATTTATTTTGTAAAGTAAAATTTTCAAGGGGCTGAATAATAGCTAAGTAATAGCTGAAGTAAAAAATATAGTAAAAAGGGATCGTTGTACAAAAAGTGCAACGGTTTCTTTTTTTGTGAAAAAATTTAGTTAGTAGTGAGTAGTGAGTAGTTAGTAGTTTTTTTTTCATTACGCATTACGCATTCCTAATTACGAATTTAGTTAGTAGTGAGTAGTTTCATTACGCATTACGCATTCCTAATTACGAATTAAAAAAATACTGCCAGTGGGCAGCATTTTTATTTTATACTCTATGTGGACAGAAATTTTAGCGCATCCATTCAGGAAGTTCTGGACCGCCAATATCCTGGTTAGACTTTCGACTAGGTTGTTGAGGAGGTTGCTGGGGCTGTTGCGGCTGTTGAGATTGTGGGGGTTGTTGCTGTTGCGGCGGTTGAGTATTAAAGACAGGAGCGCCGAAACCGTTAAAAGTTGGAAAGTTATTAATCGGCGTAACGGGAGCGCGTCTATTCATAGGTTGAGACTGTGGCGGTGGAGTTTGCATAATTGGCTGATGTTTATTCATGGACGGCATTGCAGGAATGTATTCGCCATCAAAACGCGTCGCAATAATCGTAACGCTAACTGTTTCGCCCATTGATTCATCAATCGACACGCCCCAAAGAATTTCGGCTTCAGGATGTGCAGATTCTTGAACAGTAGTTGACGCTTCATTAATTTCGTACATTGGAAGATTTTCCGTCGCGCCCATAATGTTCAACAAAATTCCGTGTGCGCCTTGAATACTCGTTTCAAGCAACGGTGAATCAATAGCCGCCTTAACTGCGTTAATCGTCGCGTTATCGCCAGACGCTTCACCAATGCCCATAAGCGCAGAGCCTGAATTGCTCATTATTGTTTTCACGTCGGCAAAGTCCAAGTTGACAAGACCAGGCACGGCAATTAAATCTGAAATGCCCTTAACGCCTTGCCGCAAAATGTCATCAGCAATACTAAAAGCTTTCATCATTGGCGTTTTTTTATCGACGACTTGCAACAATCTATCGTTCGGAATTGTTATTATCGTGTCGACTTTGCGCTTGAGATTTTCAATGCCGATGTCAGCATTTTTTTTACGTTTAGGACCTTCAAAGGTAAATGGACGAGTGACAACGCCAACAGTCAACGCGCCAAGTTCACGTGCACATTCAGCAACAATCGGCGCCGCGCCAGTTCCAGTACCGCCGCCCATGCCAGCCGTTATGAAAACCATATCGGATTTATCTAGCGCCTTTATAATTTCGTCACGGCTTTCAATAGCCGCCTGTTCGCCAATTTCTGGTCTAGCACCCGCGCCAAGTCCACGTGTTAATTTCATGCCGATTTGCATACGCTTAGGTGCCATTGCCGTCATAAGAGCCTGTGCGTCTGTGTTAATTGCAATGAATTCTACGCCTTCAAGCCCCAATGAAATCATTCGGTTTACAGCGTTATTGCCTCCTCCACCTACGCCGATGACTTTTATTTTGGCGAATTTGTCCAATTCACGGTCATCTAATTCAAACACATTCTATGCCTCCGTCAAAAAAATTTTTTCACATTTATTTTTGGTAAGGTTAAATCAAAATTTATAACGCGAATGATTCTACCACAAAAATTTAAATTACGCTATAGTATAAAAAAATTTTCTCAAATATCTTTAAGAGGATAGAGATTGTTTGTAATTTTTAGAAAGTAGGAGGTAGGGTGTAGGATTCATTACGCATTAAAAAAGTAATTCTGAATTCGTCAGTGACGCTGGGAAATACAGCTGAAATAAAAAGTTGGACAAAGTAAGTTAGTTAAGCTATAATTATCGGAAAATTCAATACGAGGAAAAAATTATGGACGTTATTGCATTGGTTGGACCGAGCGGCACGGGAAAAAGTCATCGCGCTTTACAAGTTGCGCAGGAGCATAATGCCGACGCAATTATTGACGACGGAATTTTAATTCAAAATGGACACATTATCGCGGGCGAATCTGCGAAGACGGAAAAAAGTAAAATTATGGCGGTTAGACGCGCAATTTTCGTTTTGCCAGGTCACGCGGAAGAGGTTCGTGAAGCCATTCAGCGTATTCAGCCGCATAGAATTTTAGTTATTGGCACGTCTGAAAATATGGTTCATAAAATCGCGCAGACACTTCGCCTGCCTTCAATTCAGCTGATTATCCGCATTGAAGATATTGCCTCCCGCGCAGAAATGGACTTGGCACGTTTTCACCGCGTCAAGGAAGGCAAACATATTATTCCAGTTCCGACGATTGAACTAAAGCCGCATTTTTCAGGATACTTGATTGACCCGTTGCAGTCAATTTTCAAGCGTTCACGTGTA